>JBQTJO010000414.1:0-24284 GCA_052387015.1 Gemmatimonadota bacterium | reverse complement strand
CGCCGCGCGCGGCGCCGCGCATGCCGGCAATACCCAGCCCATTGAGCGTCAGGTAATCGCCGGGCGAGACGCCGGCCGGCACTTCGATCTCGACGGTCTTCTCCTGCTGCTCGACGCCGCGGCCATCGCATTTCGGACACAGCTGCTCGATGCGCTGCCCTTCACCGCCGCAATCCGGGCACGGTGTCACACTGACCAGCTGCCCGAGGAAGGAGCGTTGCACGCGCCGGATCTCGCCCGAGCCCGCGCACGTGCTGCAGCGCACCGCGGCCGCGCCGTCCGCCGCGCCGGTGCCGTTGCAGCCGGAACAGGGATCGAGCGCCTGAATGCGCAGCGTTTTGCGTGTGCCGCTCGCGACTTCGGCCAGCGTCAACGGCAGGCGAACCCGCAGATCCGATCCGCGGCGCGACTGCCCGCGGCGCGCTGCCGCGCCGCCGAAAATGTCGCCCATGCCGAAACCGCCGAAATCGCGCATGAAGACTTCCAGCGCGTCGGCGAAGTTGAAGCCGCCGAAGCCGGCGCCCGCGCCCGTGCCGCGCACACCCGCGTGACCGTACCGATCGTAGGCCGCGCGCTTGTCCGGATCGCGCAGGATCTCGTAAGCCTCTGTCGCTTCCTTGAATTTGTCTTCGGCTTCTTTCGAGCCCTGGTTGCGATCGGGGTGATACTGCAGGGCCAGCTTGCGGTATGCCTTCTTGATCGTGTCGGCGTCCGCAATTCGCATCACGCCCAGTATCTCGTAATAATCTCGCATATAATGTGCGGGCCAGGTCTTCATTTTTCCGACCAGTATCGCTGACAGCGAATATTGGGATGAAAAGTGAAGGCCTGCCCCGCTCCTTTTTTATTGCATTTCGCTCATCAAACGACTCGTGTGCTCGACGATCGCAGCCACCTTCTCGTACGGCATGCGCGTCGGTCCCAGGATGCCGAGCACGCCCGACACGTTGCCCATCCGGTACTCGGATGTGACCAGCGTGAAGCGGTTCAGCCGTGGCTCGGTGTTTTCGGTGCCGATCGTGATCATCGGCAGGCGGTCGTGCTCGCGCGTGCTCAGAATGCCGGCCAGCAGCTCGCGCTCTTCGGTCAGCTCGATCAGGCTCTTGAGCCGGTCTTCCGTCGAGAACTCGGGCTGATTCGCGATCACGCTGGTGCGACCGAGATGGACGTCGTCCCCTTCGCGCGGCTCGATCGCATCACCGGCCGACTGGAGGAACACATTCAGCAGCTCGTTCGGCGCGCCCGCCGTGCCCGCATCACGCAGCCGTTCCGGCATGGTGGTCCGAATGGTCGCGAGCGTCTGACCACCGAGCCGCTCGTTCAGAATCATCGCCACGCTGATCAACGTTTCGGCCGGTACCGACACCGGCAGGTCCACGTACACCGCGCGCACCACACCGCCGCGCAGCGTGAGCACCATCAGTACCTTCTCACTCGAGATCGAAACCAGCTCGAGCTTCTCCAGTATGACATCCTCGAGGCGCGGCGCGATCGCAACGCCCAGCTCGCCAGTCAGCAGGCCGAGCACCTGCGCCGCGCGCCGGATCACACGCTCGATCGGACCGTTCTGCTCGTCGGTCAATTCCTTGCGCAGCCGCCGGTGCTCCGCCGCCGTAAGCCGGACCGGACGCATGAGGGTGTTGACGTAGTAGCGGTACGCGAGGTCGGTCGGAATTCGACCGGCAGAGGTATGCGGATGAAAGAGGAAGCCCTTGTCCTCCAGGTCGGCCATCGCGTTCCGGATCGTGGCCGCAGAAACACCGAGGCCGAACCGCTTCGCCACGGTTCGGCTGCCGGCCGGCTCCGCCGTTTCGACATACGTGCGGATGACCGCCTCGAGGACGCGCGCCTCTCGCTCGTTCAGTTCACTCATCGCTCAAAAGTCGAGGTCAACAACCAGCCTGTCCAGCACCAGCCAGCCCTGCGCGGTCAGGCGCGCCGCGCCACCTTCCACGGTGGCCAAGCCCGCACTCTCCCACTGCGCAATCCGGCCGCGCTGTGCTACGGCGAGATCGGCAATCGGCAGACCTTCGCGCGTACGCAGGCCGAGCCACTTCTGCTCCAGCGCCGCGGTCGCGCCGCCGACCACCTCCTCACCCGCTCGCACGGGCTCGCCCCGTCCGAGCCGCGTCGCATATGCGCGCCAGTCGCGCACGTTCCACCAGCGCACCGGCGGCACGAACGAATGCGCACCGGGTCCAATACCCAGATAGGGAACGCCGGTCCAATACGCGTGATTGTGACGCGACCACAGCCCCGGGCGCGCGAAGTTCGAGACCTCGTAATGCTCGTATCCGGCGGCGCTCAGCAGCTCGACCGCCAGCAGATACTCATCGGCATAGCGATCCTCAGCCGCGAGCGTCTCGCGACCCTCCGCCACCCAGCGCCCCAGCGGCGTGTTCTTCTCCGCGGTCAGACCGTACAGTGAAACGTGCTCAGGCGCGAGCTCGATCACGCGCTCCAGGTCCGCGGCCCAGTCCCGGTTGAATCGCGACGGCAAGCCGAAGATCAGATCAACGCTGACGTTCTCGATGCCTGTTGAGCGTGCTGCCCGAAGTGCGCGTGCCGGACCCTCCCTGCCGTGCATCCGTCCCATCCAGCGGAGCACATTCTCATCGAAGCTCTGGGCGCCCAGGCTGATGCGGTTCACGCCGGTCGCACGCCATTCTCGGGCGACGTCGTGCGTGAACGTCTCCGGATTGACTTCCGCCGTCCACTCCACGTCCGCTTCCCATGCAAAGGTGCGCGCGAGTGTGGCGCGCAGCGCACGCATGCCGAGCGCGCCGATCAGCGAGGGCGTGCCGCCGCCCACGTAAATCGTGGCCAGCCGGCCGGCGGCCGGCGCGACCAGCTGGATCTCACTCGCGACCGCGTCCAGCCATGCCGCCGTCGGAGCGGCATTGACGGCCTGCACCGCGAAATCGCAGTAGCTGCAGCGGCGCAGGCAGAAGGGCACGTGGATGTAGAGATGGCGGATCATCGGGAAGTGTACCCCGGCGCCGGCCTCCGGTTGCGGGCTACAGGCGCCGCGCGAAGCGCTTGCCTGGGTGCTGAATCACGTATCCATCCAGCTCGAGCTGAAGCAGCTGCAGCAGCGTATGGGCAGGGCTCTGGCGGCAGCGCCTGCCGATCTCGTCGACGTGACGCGCCGTCGCGTCGAGAGCGGCGTACACGACCCGGCTCTGCGGATCCGCAATGGTGGCCGGCAGCGGGGGCTCGGCCGCGTCGTCGTCGCACTCCGCCTGGCCGGTCCAATGGAGCGTCTCCAGCACATCGCGTACGGACATCACCAGGTGACCGCCTTCCTGGATGATCTCGTTGGTGCCCTGCGACTCATGCCGGCCGATCGGACCGGGCACGGCGAAAACGATCTGATTGTAACCGAGCGCCCAGTCCACCGTGATGCGCGTGCCGCTCTTCGGTCCGGCCTCCACCACGAGCACTGCGCCGCCGAGCAGCGCGATGATGCGATTGCGCTGCCTGAAGTGGTGCCGATGCGCGGGTGCGCCCGGCTCGAATTCGCTGATGAGCAGCCCCTCTTCCGCAATGCGTTGCTGCAGGCGCGCGTTCGACGGCGGGTAATAGACGTCGATGCCGCAGCCGAGTATCGCTATGGTGTTGCCGCGTGCGGCGAGCGCGGTCTCGTGCGCGATGCCATCAATGCCGCGTGCCAGTCCGCTGATGATGGTGATGCCGCGCCGCGCGAGCTCCGATGCGAACAGCTCGGCGACCGAGTCACCGTACTCGGTGCTGTCGCGCGCGCCAATGATGGCGAGACTTCTGGTGTCGAGTAGATCGAGGTTGCCGCGACAGTAGAGCCTGGGAGGTGCGTACTCGCCGAGGGCGAGCAGACATTCGGGATAACGGGCGTCGCCGGACTCCAACAGCGTTACATCAGGGTCGATACTCCTCCTCGAGTTCATCATAGACCTGCTCCGTTTCGATCTCTGCACGTACCCGCTGCCACAGTTCCTCGAGCAGCGGCTCGAGCCCCTTGCGCGTGACCGCGGAAATCACGTACTGCCCCCATGCCAGCGGCGCATTCACGCGTGGCGGTGCCTCGTCGCTGGCGAGAATGTCGCTCTTGGTCATCAGGACGACGTGCGGCTTGCTCGCCAGCTCCTCCGAATAGGAGCGCAGCTCCGACATCAGCAGCTCGTATTCGGCCTGCGGGTCGGTCTCGTTGGCCGGAATCATGATGGCCAGCGTGCGCGTGCGCTCGAGGTGGCGCAGAAAGCGGAGACCCAGACCTTTGCCCGCGTGCGCGCCCTCGATGATGCCCGGTATGTCGGCGACCACGAACGTCCGATGCCCGCTCAGCTGCACCACACCCAGATTGGGCGCGAGGGTCGTGAAGGGGTAATCCGCGATTTTGGGTGTCGCCTTCGAGACCGCCGCCAGAAAGGTGGACTTGCCGGCGTTCGGTTTGCCGACCAGCCCGACATCCGCGATCAGCTTCAGCTCGAGCGCGATCTTGCGCTCTTCACCTTGCGCGCCCGGCTCCCAGTACGTGGGCGCCTGGCGTGTCGCAGTCGCGAAGGCCTCGTTGCCGCGACCGCCACGACCGCCCTTCGCGACCGGCAGCTGCTGCCCGTCCTCGGTGATCTCGCCGATCCGCTCGCCGGTATCGGCATCCTTGATCACCGTGCCGACCGGCACGCGCAGGTAGAGATGCGCGCCATCGCGCCCGAAGCGACTCTTGCCCTGGCCGTGCTCGCCGCGCTCGGCGCGGTACATGTGCTGGTACTGGTAATCGAGCAGGGTGGAGAGCTGCTTGTCACCGCGCAGAATGACATCGCCGCCACGTCCGCCGTTGCCGCCGGAGGGGCCGCCGCGCGGCACACCCATCTCGCGCCGGAACGCTTCCGCGCCCGAGCCGCCCGTGCCCGCCACCACGTTGATCACCGCATAATCGACAAACATTCAGTCCACACTCGTTCGCGGGTTCGCCGCCGTTTTTGCTTTCAGCTCGCGCCAGACGCCGCGCGCCGTCTCCTTCGCTGCCAGCGACGTGTGAGCGGCGGCGATCTCGACCGCCGTGTCGACCTCTTCCGGCGTGGCGCCGGCGTTCAGCGCACCGCGCAGATGCGAGTAGAGCTGCTGCGGCGCGTCCAGCCAGACCAGCACGCCGGCAATGCAGAGCTCGCGCACCTTCAACTCGAGACCCGTCCGGCTGAGCACCTTGCCGTAGCCTTCCTCCAGCATCCATCGTTCCAGATCGGGATGCAGCTGCGCGATGTTCTGACGCAGTTTTTCGTATTGACCGGCATAGACGGTTTCGCAGACCGCTTCTCCGCGCGCGCGCCAGGCCTTGCAATTGTCGCGGCGCGCCTTGGCGGGCGCAGCCTTGCGGGTGCGCTCTCGCCACATCGCAAGGGCCTGCAGCGCGATCGGATAGCCCACGAACAGATAGCACTGGAGCAGGGCCTCTTCCGCTTCCGCCGCGTCCGCCTGCTCGGCCGCCGCGTCGATCGTAATCGACAGGGCCGCGCGATTGCGCGCGCCGACCGCAGCGCACATTGCAATCAATGCCCTGATCGCAGGATTCATTTCGCCGCCTCCAGCTTGATGCGCGCCCGGATGGTTCCGACCCGCTCGCCACGGGTATTGAGCACGTCCGGCTCCGCATAATTCGCGAGTTGTGCGACCTCATCTTCGGTCAGCAGCGCCAGCGCCTGAAGAACCGCGATCAGCGCCGGCTCCGCCGCGCGTGGGCCGCCATCCTCGACCTTCACCGCAATCCCGAGCTCCGCACCCGGAATGCCGGCCAGGTACACGCCCTCCGCGCCAACCTTGAGAAAGATGCGGCCGCGCGCGACCCGCATCAGGTCCGTGCACAGGCGCCGGCTGCCGGCCACATACTCGGGATGCCGGACCATCGCGCCGGCAATGCGGGCGGGTGCGTCCGCGCCACGCCGAACTGCCGCCGCGAATACTGCGAACGCCGCCGCCAGCTTCTCGAGCGAGAGCGCGAACGTCGTTACACCACACCCATCCACCGCAACCGGAATAGCTTCGGCTGCAACCCCGCTCCAGCGGGAAAGCTCGGCCAGCATACGCTGCTGCACCGGGTGCTCGGCATGATGGTAGCCGACCAGCGGCCAGCTGTAGTAGCGGGCGAGTGCGAGCATGCCGGCGTGCTTGCCCGAGCAATTATTGTGTATGCGCCCCGGTTGACGACCCGCCGTCGCGAGCGCATCCGCCGCGCCTTTGCCCAGTGGCGCGTGTGGACCGCACGCGAGTGCATCCTCGTCCGCGCCGATCTTGCGCAACATGGCGCGCACGGCGTCGACGTGCCGTGGCTCGCCACTATGCGATGCGCAGCAGAGCGCGAGCTCCTGATCGGTGATCTCGTAGCGATCGATCACGCCGTCCTCCACCAGCGGCAGCGCCTGAATCGGCTTGATCGCCGAGCGCGCGTAGGTCAGCAGGCCCGGCTCGCCCGTGCTCGCGCGCAGGCGGCCGTGCGCATCGACCACCGCCGCGCTCACCCGATGCCGCGACTCGATGACCGAACCACGCGCCACATCCACTACAGAACTCAAACTACGATCCTTTCACCATGGCAATCGGCGTCAGCTTCGTGTCTCGTCCGGCCGGCCGCGCGCACCGAGCAGCATGCCGGCGCGGTCGCAAACTTGATGAGCGGCCCCGCCCAGCTCAGCGCGACGACCGCGACCAGCAGGACCGCGCCAGGCGGCAAAGCCGGCCTCTCCTTCAGCATCCGGCATTCAGGAACTGGATCGATTCGGGGCGCTCGGACCAGCGCCGGAGATGCGAGTCAGCGGCTGCATCGGTCAAAGCCTGCCGCAAGTCATCTATCGTGTCGACGTCGTACCAGCCGGGCAGCACGCGCGAGGCCAGGCGCGTGCGCTCGATGCGCTCGAGTGTACTCCTGAATACCGTGGCGCTCGACCACTCGATCGAGTCGAACAGCAGCGCGGCGCTCGCCCTGGCGGCGGCGCGCAGCCCGATCAGGTAGTAACCGCCGTCCACGCTGGGCGCGATGACGACGTCGACTTCGTGCAGGTCGTCGAACGCGGCGCTCAGCACCGCTTCCGGCAGCGTGGGCGAATCCGTGCCGACGATGACGACGCGCTCGGCAGCATTCTCGAAGGAACGCCTGAACGCGTGCAACATCCTGGCGCCCAGATCGCCGACCGCCTGCGGATAATGAGGTACGTGCGGCAGCTCGCCTTCGAAGTACTCGAGCGCGCGCGGCTCATCGTGGTACCACAGCTCCACGCGCGCCCGCTGCCGCGCGGCCAGCGCGATCACGTCGCGCAGGCACGCCTCGTAAACGCATGCTGCTTCATCCGGCGGCAGCGGCGGTGTGAGCCGCGTCTTCACGTGTCCAGCCGCTGGACGTTTGGCGAACACCAGGATGCGGTCAGCCGCCATGGCGCGCGATCGTCTTCAGGATCTTGACGCCTGCCTGCACGCTGCCGCGCACGGTACCGCTGATTTTCGAGCGGCCGATCCGCCGGCGGTAACGCACGGGCACTTCGGCGACACGCAGCCGCGCGCGTGCGGCCTTCAATTGCATTTCGACCGTCCAGCCATAATCGCGGTCCCGCATGTCGAGAGCCACCAGCGTCGCATAATGCAACGCGCGCATCGGCCCAAGATCGCTGAAGCGATAGCCGGTGCGCAGGCGGATCAGCCAGCCGGCTAGACGATTGCCGAAACGTGCGTGCGCCGGCAGCGCGCCGCGCTCGCGCACGCCATTGGTTCGGCTGCCGAGCACCAGGTCGGCCTCATCGGCGAGCAGCGGCGCAATGATCGCGTGCAGGCCGGCCACGTCATCGCTGCCATCGCCATCAACGAATGCGACGATGTCCCCACCACCCGCCGGTTCGAGCGCGGCCATTCCGGCCAGGCAGGCGGCGCCGTAGCCTCTGCGCGGCTCGCGCACGACGCGCGCACCCGAGGCGAGCGCAATCGTACTCGTGCCATCGCGACTGCCGTTGTCGACGACCACGAGGCGCTCGAAGCCGGCGGCCCGCAACGAGCGGATCACGCCACCGATCGCCGCTTCTTCGTCGAGCGCCGGAATGATGACGTGCACGCGTGCGGTCGCCGCGCTTACATTGAGCGCGTGCGCCGCCCCGCCAGCCTCCTGACCTGCGCTCTCACGGTCGAGCTGCTCGCATTGTGCGGCATGACCGCGATCGGCGACTTGCGTGCTCACGTGTTCGCCTTCCTGACGCTGTTTGCTGTGGCGTTCGCTTCGATGCTGCTGGCGGCGCGGCAGTTGCGCGACGTTCGCGCATCCTTTGCGGTACTCGCGGCGGTTGCGTTGATCCTGCGAGCACCTTTCCTGGCCACGCAACCCACGCTGTCGGACGATGTCTGGCGCTACCTGCACGACGGACGAGCGCAGCTGTCGAACGTGAGTCCGTATGCCTTTGCACCCGGCGACGCGCGCACCGGGCCATTCCGTGGCGCCGAACACGCGCGCATCAATCATCCCGAGCTGGTGACCATCTACCCACCGGCCGCGCAGCTCGCGTTTCGGCTCAACGCGCTGCTCGGCTCTAACCTGCTCGGCTGGCGCCTGCTACTCATCGCCTGTGAGCTGATTGCGCTGCTCATGCTCGCGCGCCTGGGCGCGGATCGCAGCAATCTTGTGCTGTATGCCTGGCATCCGCTAGCCGTCGTGGAGGTGGCAGGCAGTGCGCACCTCGAGCCGATCGGCATTGCGTTGCTTGCTGCCGGGCTGCTGGCGGCCGAGCGGGCACGAGCGGTGGCGGCCGGCGTACTGCTCGGCCTCTCGATGGCCGTCAAGTTCATCGCGGCGCCCGTGCTGCTCGTGACGACGCATGCCAGGAACGGGAAGCTGGTTGCCGCCGCGGCGGCGGCCCTGGCCGCGGTCTACTTCGCGTACTCCGAGTCCTTCGTGAACCTGGCAGTTGTCGGCAGTCTTTCGACATTCGCGGTCGAATGGGAAGCCAACGCGAGCAGCTACGCCCTGCTCGCATTCCTGACCGATGGGCACCGTGCTCGCATCCTGAGCGCAACACTCCTGCTCTGTGTCATGCTTGCGCTGAGTCGATCCAGACTCGCTACCGTCGAGCGCGCGGCGGCGTTCGTGTTCGCACTGCTGCTGCTGTCGCCGGTCGCGTACCCGTGGTATCTGCTCTGGCTGATGATGCTGATCACGGCGAGCCGAACCGGCTGGCTGCGTACGGCTGCGCTGGTGTGGAGCGGCACGATCGTACTGAGCTACGCCGGCCAGACGGTGCTGGAGTATCTGCCGGTTTACGGCGTGCTCATGGCAGCAGCGCTCGCCCGTTCTCGATGGCGAACTTCAGACCCATCAGCAGAAAAACCACTGCGAATATCCACTTGAGCGCGTCGAGGTGAAGCCTCTGATTCGCACGCGTGCCCAGCGGCACGGCGATCACGGAACCGATCAGGATGGGCGCTGCCGCGTAGAAGTGCACGTAACCGATGCTGCCGGCAGGCAGCTGCGGATTGTCCAGTCCGCTCAGCATGTACGTGGTCGCGCTGGACAGCGCCGCGGCGCCCACAATCGCGAGCGATGTCGCGGCCGAGCGTCGCAGATCGAGATGCAGCACGTGCATCAGGAGCGGCAGCGCGAGAATGCCGCCGCCCACACCCATCATGCCCGACAGCACACCCACCGCCAGGCCCGTGAACGCGGTGGCGAAGATGTTCGTGCGCAGCTTGCCGCCGGGCGCGCGCGGCCGGCGCAGCACCAGCTGAAACGCGGACGCGATCAGGAAGCAGCCGAACAACGCCTTCAGGACTTCGGCCGGCGCGTGAATCGCGATGCGCGCGCCAATGAAGCCGCCCACCATCGCCGCCGCCGCGACCGGCAGCACCAGCCGCCACGCGATCAGACCCGCCTTCGAATAGCTGAACGCGCCACGAAGCGCGGTGGGAAAGATGACGAGCAGACTGGTCGCATGCGCGACCGTCACGTGCAGCGCATCCGGGAAGACGAAGGTCGTCCAGGCCGGATGCGCATAAAAGAAATAGAGGAAGGGTACAATGAGTACCCCCCCTCCAATGCCGATCAGTCCTGCAGTGAAACCGCTCAGCAGCCCGACTGCACCGAGCGCAACCGCCAGCGTCGCGGTCAATTACGCAGCAAGGACGACTTCTTCGGCGATACGGCCGCGGTGCGGCTCGCTTCGAACGAATTCGCTGCACTGAACAGCGACTTCGGCGAGTTGGCCTTGTGCAGCAGCTCCAGTGCGACCCGGATCTCGGCCGACTCCGTGTTCACGCGCTGGCGCCAGGCCTGCTGTCCGCCCTGCGAGTAGGCGATCTCGGCCGCGAGATCATCCGCGATCGCGCTGCGCGCATTGTCGAAGATGTCTCTCGGAATCTTCACGCCCGCCTGCGCCAGCTGCTGATAGAAGCCGTCGAGCATCGCGTCCGTGACCTCGAAGTCGAGGCCCTGCGCCGGATTCGACTTGCTGTAGCGCACCGCGTAATTGAAAGCGGCCGTGCGATACGCCTGCGCCTGCTTCTGCGCGATGTCGTAGAACGCACGCTCGTGGGCGTTCAACGTGTCCGGCGACACGACCAGATCCGGATGAATACCGCCGCCGCCGTAGACGATGCGGCCGGAGTCCGTCTTGTACGCCGGCTTCCTGGTCGTATCGTTCGCCGCCGCGCTGGTATCGGCGCCCGCGAGGACGCCGGGTTCCGTTTCCGTTTGCGCGAAGCCGATGCCGTACGGCCGCTGAATCGAGCGACCGACCGGCGTGAACCAGCGCGCCGTCGTCATCTTCAGATAGTTGTCGTTCGCGAGCGTGAAGATCGACTGCACGCTGCCCTTGCCGTAGGTCGTGCGACCGACGACCAGCACGCGATCGTGATCCTGCAGCGCGCCCGCCAGAATCTCCGCCGCCGAAGCGCTGCCCGGTCCGACCAGCACGACAATCGGCAGACCCGGATACTGGTCCGCGTCGTTCGCGAAAGCCTTCTGGTTTTGCGAAGGAATGCGGCTTTTCGTCTGCGCGACGGTCACGCCCTTCGGCAGAAAGATGTCGGCGACCGAGATGCCCTGGTCCAGCAGCCCGCCCGGGTTGCGCCGCAGATCGATGATCAGGCTCTTCATGCCCTTCGCGCGCAGGTCATCGATTGCTTCCCGCAGCTCGTCCGTCGAGCGCTCGCTGAAGCGCACCAGCTCCACGTAACCGACCGAATTGTCGATCATGTACGCGGACGGCACGCTCTTGATGCGAATCTCCTCGCGCACGATCCGGAACGGGATCGGCTGATCCACGCCCACGCGCGCGATCTTCAGCTCGACCGGCGTGCCGCGCTGGCCGCGCAGCACCTTGACCGCCTGATCTTCCGGCATGTCGCGCGTGGTCTTGCCGTCGATTTCGATGATGCGGTCGCCGGCCTGCAGCCCGGCGCGTTCGGCCGGCGTGCCCGGCAGCGGCGAAATGACGGTGATCCAGCCGTCGCGCTGCCCGATTTCCATGCCGACGCCGCCGTACTCGCCCTGGGTCTCGACCATCAGACGCGAGTGGTCTTCCTTCGACATGAGTACGGTGTGCGGATCGCCCAGCTCCTCGAGCATGCCGTCGATCGCCATCTTGTAGAGGGTCGACGGGTCCTTGGAATCGACGAACTGATCCGAGACGCGATGCAGGACCTCGTTGAAGAGGTTGGCCTGATAGTAGACGTTCTGTTCCTGCTCGGCGCCGTGCTGCAGGAACCAGCCGCCGGTGACCAGTGCGATGGCCGCCAGCACCAGCGGCGCGAAGGTGCTTCGTGCTATTCTCATGATTAAATCTAACCCGCGTTTCTGGGGAATGTTTCCGGAAAACGCTCGCCCAGCAAGGCTCGGATACGCTGCTGAACCTCGTCCACGCTGCCGATACCGGATACCCGTACTACCCCGCGTTCGGTCTCAGGGAGCAATCGGTATGCCTCGGCCACGCGGCGGTGAAATTCGGTCCCTGCCCGTTCGATGCGGTCCGGGCCGCTGCGCGCTTCACGGCGTTCAGCGCCGGTCTCGACCGGGACGTCCAGCAGGATGGTGAGATCGGGGTGTGTGCCGGCGACTGCGAACTCGCAGATTTCGCGTACCAGCTCGAGCGGCAGCCCGCGGCCGTACCCCTGATACGCCAGCGCCGTGTGATAGAACCGGTCCGTGATCACGACCTTGCCGGCCGCCAGTGCCGGCCGCACTACCTCCTGCACGAAAACCGCGCGCGCCGCGTTGAACAAAAGCAGCTCGCTTTCCGGCGGCATGTCGTGCCCGTGCAGCAGGATCTGGCGGATCTCCTCGCCGACTGTGGTGCCGCCCGGCTCGCGCGTGATGACGTGAGGCACGCCCAACCCGGTGAGCCAGTCACCGAGCAGGCGTGCCTGTGTAGTCTTACCCGATCCTTCTACGCCCTCGAGGACGAGAAACATTCTAGCGAAGGAGCGACGCGGCTTCCTCGTAGTACTCGAGACCCAGGTGCGTGATCTGCTCCTCACCCGCCAGATGGCGCAGCGTGTTCTTCAGCTTCATCTGCTGGATGAAAAGGTCGTGCTCGGGGTAGAGGCCCGCGGCCGCCATCGGACTCTTGAAGTAGAAGGACAGCCATTCCTGGATGCCGGCCATGCTCGCGCGCGCGGCGAGATCCATGAAGATCGCGAGATCCAGCACGATCGGCGCGGCGAGAATGGAATCGCGGCACAGGAAATCGACCTTGATCTGCATCGGATAGCCGAGCCATCCGAAGATGTCGATGTTGTCCCAGCCTTCCTTGTTGTCGCCGTGCGGCGGATAGTAGTTGATCCGCACCTTGTGGTAGATCTTGCCGTACAGCTCCGGATACAACTCCGGCTGCAGGATGTGTTCGAGCACCGAGAGCTTGGATTCTTCCTTGGTCTTGAAGGACTCGGGATCGTCGAGCACCTCGCCATCGCGGTTGCCGAGAATGTTCGTGCTGAACCAGCCGTTCAAGCCGAGCAGCCGTGCCTTCAGGCCGGGCGCGAGGATCGTCTTCATGAGCGTCTGGCCGGTCTTGAAGTCCTTGCCGCTGACCGGCAGACCGCGCTCGGCCGCCAGCTCCTGGATGGCGGGAATGTCGACCGTCAGGTTGGGTGCGCCGTTCGCGAAGGCCACGCCTTCCTGCAGCGCGGCCCAGGCATACAGCATCGACGGCGCGATCGCAACGTCGTCTTCCTCCATGCCCTTTTCGAACGCTGCCAGCGTCAGGTGCACCGCGCTCGGCTGCAGGAAGACCTCCGTCGAGCCGCACCACACCATGACCAGGCGGGAGCAGTTGTGCTGCTCCTTGAAATTGCGAATGTCGGCGCGCAGCTGCTCCGCGAGATCGCGCTTGTTGCGCCCCGTCTTCACGTTGCTGCCGTCCAGCTTCTTCACGTAGCGCTTGTCGAACACCGCCGGCATCGGCTTGATGGCCGCGAGGAAATCCGCGAGCGGCTCGATGTGCTTGTCCTGGAGCACACCGGCTTTGCGCGCGGTGACCAGCGCGTCGTCGGGAATGGCATCCCAGCCGCCGAAAACGAGATCGTTCAGCTGCGCCAGCGGAACCAGCTCGCTGATCAGCGGGGTGCGATTATCCGTGCGCTTGCCGAGGCGGATGTGCCCGAGCTGCGTGAGCGAGCCGATCGGTAGCGCGAGGCCGCGCCGCACCGCTTCGACGCCCGCAATAAAGGTCGTGGCGACCGCACCCATACCGGGCAGCAGGACGCCCAGCCTGCCATCTGCCGAGCCGATGAAATTCGATGAACTCATTGAATCTCCGACACCAAATCAGGTCTTGTCGAGTGGAAGCCCGCGTCCGTGTTTCCAGACCCACACGATCCGCTGGAAAGCGGTCATATTCGTCAGTACGGCCAGGGCGACGATCACGCCTTTCAGCACGAGCCCGTTCCAGGACTCACCGAAAAAGAGCGCCGCCGCGCCGATGAGCACGATGCGCTCCGCGCGCGGCATGAGGCCGACGCGACAGTCCAAACCGAGCGCCTCCGCCCGCGCCCGAGTATAGCTGATCATCTGGGATCCCGCCATGGCGAGCATGATCAGATAGATCATGCCCACATCGCCCAGCTCCAGCCGGTAATCGTTGTAAAGAGAGAGCAGGCCGAGGAAGACTATGACTTCGCTGATGCGGTCGAGCGTGGAATCGTAAAACGCGCCGAATTTGCTGCCCAAGCCGGAGAGACGGGCGACCCGCCCGTCGAAAATATCGAACACGCCGCCGAGCAGCACGAGAAAACCGGCAGTGCGGACGTGATGCCCGCTGAACGAGATGCCCGCCGCGACGGTGACGAAAAAGCCGATGGTGGTGAGCAGATTGGGATGCACGCGACCACGGACCATCCAATCCGTTGCCGGATCGAGAATCCTGTAGACCACGCCGCGCAGCGACTCGAGACTGGCCATTCTAGGACGGCAGAATGATCCGTGAGCTCGCGCCGGTTTCGACGCCCTTCGAAATCTCTTCGTTCACCTTCGAGAGAATGCGATCGAAGTTGCTTTGTGCGGCAATCGTGCCCTGATAACTCGCGTTCGCCTGGAGCTCGGCGAAGGTGCGCTCGTAAGCGTCACGATCGGCTTCGGCCGGCTCCTGATTGTTCTGGAGCGCTTTCGCAATCTCCGTCTCGAGCTGCGCCAGCCGATTTACACGCTCGACCGCTTCCCGGTCGTTGCTGAAGCGCTCGCGCGCGCGCTGCAGCGCCTTGTATTCGTCCGTCTGGCCGATCAGCCGACCGAGCTCGCGTGCCTTTTCCGTGATGCCTTCCGTGATCATACGCCTTGGCTCCGTACTGCAGTAACGATTCGTTCGCGACCACTGAGATCGCGGACCACATCCACCCGATCGAAACACCTGGCTTCGTCGATCATGGCTTTCACCCGCGCCGCCTGATCCGCGCCGATTTCCAGCGCAAGCAATCCCCCCCCGGTGAGGCGCTGAGGCGATGATGCGATGAGAGCGCGAATCACGTCCAATCCATCGGGACCGCCGAACCATGCGGCGCGCGGCTCCCAGTCCTTCACTTCCGGCTGCAACGTGTCACGCTCGGTCTCCGCAATATACGGCGGATTCGAGACGACCACATCGAACCTGCCTTCGAACCGCCCGAAATCGGCGCCCATCCCGATCTCGACAGCGAGCCCGTTCATGGCCGCGTTTGCCGCGGCGAGCTCCGTGGCTGCGCGCGAGACGTCGGTCGCCAGCACCGAGGCGTTCGGCGCCTCCTTCGCGATGCTCAGCGCGATCGCGCCGCTGCCGACGCCAATGTCGAGCACGCGCACGGGCCGATCCTCGATACAGTCGAGTACGACGCCGACCAGCACTTCGGTTTCGGGTCTCGGAATCAGGACGCGCCGATCGACCTTCAGCTCGAGCTTGCGAAACTGCACCTGTCCGGTGATGTACTGCAGCGGCTCGCGCTTCAGGCGGCGGCGCACGACCGAGCGAAACTGCTCCAGCTGGGCTTCGGTCAGCGGACGATCGAACTGCAGGTAGAGATCGAGCCGCTTGATGCGCAATACGTGCGCCAGCAGCAGCTCCGCTTCGAGCCGCGCGTTTTCGATGCCACGCTCCGCAAGCAGCTCCGCCGCCTTTTGCGCGAGCGGTAACGCCAGCTCAGGCACGCGCGCCGGCGGCTTCCAGGAACTCCGCTTCGCGCGCGGCCTTGAGCGCCTCGAGCAGCTCGTCGAGATAGCCGTCCAGCACCTCCTGCAGATTGTGCGCAGTGAAGCCGATGCGATGATCGGTCACGCGGCTCTGCGGGAAATTGTAGGTGCGGATCTTGGCGGAACGATCGCCGGTGCCGACCTGCGTCTTGCGCTCGCGCGCGCGCTCCGCCTCCTGCTCCGCGAGCTTCGCATCGAGCAGCCGGCTGCGCAGCACCTTGAGCGCCTTCGCCTTGTTCTTGATCTGCGACTTCTCGTCCTGACAGGTGACGACGACGCCGGTCTGGATGTGTGTGATGCGCACGGCCGAATCGGTCGTGTTCACGGACTGTCCGCCCGGACCGGACGAACGGTATACGTCGACGCGGATGTCCTCGTCGCGAATCTCGACATCGACATCTTCGGCCTCCGGCAGTACCGCGACGGTCGCGGCCGAGGTGTGAATGCGGCCCTGGCTTTCGGTGGCAGGCACGCGCTGCACGCGGTGCACGCCGGACTCGTGACGCAAATCGCCATACGCGTTCGGACCGCGCACCACGAACACGGCTTCCTTTCTGGCGCCGCGTTCGCCTTCGGAAATGTCGACGACCTCGACTTTCCAGCGCCGCTTCTCCGCGAAGCGCGTGTACATGCGGAAGAGATCACCCGCAAAGAGACCGGCTTCGTCGCCGCCCGTGCCGGCCCGGACCTCGACCACCGCCGCGCGATCGGCCAGCGGATCCTTCGGCGTGAGCAGCAGCCGCAGCTCATCCTGCAGCCGCGCCTGCTCCGCACTCAGATCGCCGACCTCGGCTTCCGCCAGCTCGACCAGCTCGGGATCGCCGCCACCCGCAATCAATTCACGCGCGTCCGCGAGCTGCGCGCGCACCCGTTCCAGCTGCCGCGCCGTCTCGACGATCGGCGCCAGCTCGGCGTGCTCACGCGAAACGTCGCGCAGCCGGTCGCGCGCGTTCAGTACGGCGGGGTCCGCCAGCTGCTCCGTGAGCTGCTCGTAACGCCGGACGACGTCGTGAACCCGGGTGTCCCAACTCATGTTGCCAAGTGATGCTGACATTTATAAAAAGAGCCGGGGTTCGCCCGGCTCTTCGCCTTACGCTTTCGCAGTGTCCTTTTGCTCGGATCCCCACTTCTGCCGGAAGCGCTCCACACGGCCTGCCGTGTCGACCAGCTTCTGACGGCCCGTGTAGTACGGGTGGCAATTCGCGCAAATGTCCAGATGGATGTCCCTCTGCGTGCTGCGGGTCTCGAACTTGTGCCCGCACGCGCAGTGGACCGTGGCCACCTGATACTCGGGGTGAATGCCCTCTTTCATCGCTACCTCGGCTAAAAATGGCGCTCAACAGCCTTTCATGATAGCGGTTTTCGAACATTTCCTCAAGCGCCCCTACACCCCTACGCCCCTACGCCCCTGCCCCGACCTCGATCTCCCGCTGCCCGGCCGCCGACTGGTACGCCAGCGCCACCAGCCGCATCAGATCCACCTGCTCGCGCGGCAGCTCGCGCGTCCGGTTGCCGCGCGCCGTCTCGACGAAATCCTCCAGCTCGTCCCGGTACGAAGCCGTGTACATGTTCTCCCGCCCCGGCGGAACGGTGGGCGTCACGTCCAGCAGCCCCTGCTCGATCTCCTTGTGCACCTGGAGCGGCTGGATCGAGCCGGAGCCGCGTGTGCCGAGCAGGCGCATGTAGTGGCGGTCGCGGTCGGCGACCAGGCTCCAGCTGAGGGAAATCGAGATGGCCGCGCCGCCCTCGAGCCGGACCAGCAGGGCGGCGGTGTCTTCCACATCCATGCCCTCGCCATTATGGGTGTGGCAGGTCACGCTCTGCGCCTTCGGGAAATTGAGGAACCAGAAGGCGAGGTCGAGCGCCTGGACCCCGAGATCCATCAGGGCGCCGCCGCCGGCGGTCTCCTTGCGGTGGCGCCAGGTCGGCCGCACGAGCCGCATCTTCTTGTTCAGCCACGCGCCGCGGACCAGGAAGACGTTGCCCAGCTCGCCATTGGTGGCAAACGGGCGCAGCGCCTGGATGTCGGGGCGGTAGCGGTTGTTCAGCGCGACCATCAGCGTGCGCTCCGCGCGCTCGGCGGCCGCGATGACCTTCTGCGCATCGACGGCATCGATGGCGAGTGGCTTCTCGATCAGAACGTGCTTGCCGGCTTCGAGCGCGGCCGTGGCCTGGCCGTGATGCAGGTAGCTCGGCGTGCAGATGATGATGCCGTGGAGATCGGGGTCGGCGAAGACGTCGTCGTCTGAACGGTATACCTTCTCGACACCGAAGCGGCTGGCGATTGCGCTGGCCTTCGCGCGATCGACATCACACACGCCCGCCAGCTTCACACGCGCGAGGCTGTGCAGAATCGGCAGGTGCACGACCTGCGCAATGGCACCGAGGCCGAGCAATCCGATGCGAAACTCTTCGCCATTAGCCATGCGTCTCCTTCAGCGGGTTCGCGACGCGGACTCGCGCGCGGGCAGCATCAGCGCGCCGCCGATCCGCAGTCCGGGATATCGTACATCGCTCACAATCGTGTAACGCGCCTCGCCGTACAAGCGCAGGCGAGGCAGGATCCCGGCCTCGAGGCCGCCGATCAGGGCGATCCCGGCCGATGTCGAATCCAGCAGATCCTCGACAAAGGTGTCCGCCACGAACTGGCCTTGTCCGTTCAGCGCGTGCGCCGCGACACCCGCTCCCACGTAGGTGAATACGCCGGCCGGCGCGGTCCAGAGCAAATGCGCATCGAGGCCAACGGTCAGATCGCTCCATTTGATGGTGCCGAGATCCCGGGCGGTTACGCTGACGCCCTGCTCGCGCAGTGCGGGCAGACGATTGATCTGGCCGGCGAGCCGTTCGACTTCGGAGGCGCGGAATTCGGAGCTCCAGTACGACAGCGTAGGCGTAATGCGAATGCCTGGTCCGAGGAAGCCCAGATCGAGACGAACGGTGTAGGTCGGCGTCGCATCGACCCGGGTCGGCCAGATGTAGCCGTAATCGAAGCCGATACCGCGAAAGACGAGGTTCTCGTAATCGTAGTCGGCCAGAGTCTGCGCCGCGGCCGGCGTCGCGGCGCAGAATCCGGCAACCATCAGCAGTGCGGCGCCGACGCGCCCGAGCTGGCGTTTCAGGGTCGGGTCAGTAGACGCGTGTGATGTCGACATCGGTATAATCGGCTTCGAGGATCGTACGATAGCTCTGACCGGCGCGCGCGCGGCCGATCGCACCCACCTGGCACATGCCGACGCCGTGACCCCAGCCTCCGCCGTGCACGTCCAGGCGCGTGACGCGCCCGTTTTCCTTACTCGCGTTCATTTCGAAGAGCAGCGAGCTGTTCAGACTTCCGGTCGGCGTCGGACGCAACGTCCAGCGAATCGAGTCCGTGCGAATGCGGTGCGCCTGTCCATCCGCCACGATCTCGATTGCGACGCGTCCCGATTTGGTTCTGTCCACAATGCGCACGTCTTCGAGGCGCTGGATGCGCAGCGCCGGATCACGCAGCCGCTCGCGCAGCGTGGTCTGCAGAATGTTGCGCAGCGAATCGCCGTCCCAGCTCACGTCCCAGCGGAAGCGACGCGATGCGCGACAGTACGCTTCGCCGTTCTCGTCGACATCCGGCTTACCGACCAGATACGGCTGGGGCGGGCGCCACGGCCACGACTCATCGGCAGCGGCGGTATGACCGCCGCACGGCGAGGAGTAGTACGCGACGATCGGCCGGCCGTTGTGGGCGATGATCTGACCGCGCGTCTCGCGCACCGCGCGCGAGACTACGCTGTCCTCGCCCATGGTGCCGTTGTAGACCTGGTCGGCGACGGTGGCATAGAAGTCGAAGCCGAGCGCGTTCTTGCTGCCCATGTTGGCGATCGCGTAGGTACGCGCCGCCAGCGCCTGTGCCTTGGTCGCTTCGATCTGCGAGGCCGGCAGCCTGCCGATCTCGTACGGCACGACGCCCAGCAGATAATTCTCCATCTCGAGAATGTTGATGGCAGACACGCGCCCCGGCCCGGCCGTGCGCACGACCACATCGCCGCGATAGGTGCGCTCGCCGATGCGCACGAGCGCGCTCGCCGGCACACGCACCGTGAGCGGCGTGGCCGTGCTGGTCACGCGCTCGGCGCCTGCGGCGCCGGCCGTGATGCGGCTCGCACTGTCCGACGTGAAGCTCCAGCGCTGATCCGCCGCAATCCGCGCAAGCGCGTTGCCCTCGCGGTCGACCAGCTCGGCCGGCGCGGTCGTGCTCACGAATACCGCAGCGGTGTCGAGCTTGATGCCGACGCGCACCGTCGGCTCCGCGCCCGGTTTGACGCCGGTCGGGTCCGGCCGCGCCGGCTCGGTTGGCGTGCTTTCACCCAGCCGGCAGCCAGAAAGCAGCAGCGCAAGCAGAGCCCATCGCTCCCATCGCTCCGATCGCTCCCATCGCTCCGATCGCTCAAATCGCCTCATCGCCTGCTTGCCTCCTTCATCGCCTCACGCAGTATCTCGATGGAAAGATCGATCACGCCGTCGTCATGCGCGACGGAAAGAAATGCCGCTTCGAAGGGCGAGGCTGGAAGAAACACGCCGCGCCGAAGTGCCGCGCCGAAGAAGCGGTTGAAGAAATCGACGTCGGCATCCTTTGCCTGCTCGAAGCTCCTGACCGGCCCCTCGGTGAAATGAAAGCCCCACATGCCGCCCAGTACGCCACCCCAGAACGGAATGCCGAACTCGCGCGCGCTTTCCGTCAGTGCGTTTACGAGTCGCTGGCCGCGCGTCTCGAGCTGCTCGTACGGGTTGCGGTCGCGCAACGCGCGCAGCTGCGCGCTGCCCGCGGCCATGGCGAGCGGATTTCCCGACAGCGTGCCCGCCTGGTATATGGGTCCGACCGGCGCCACCTGCTCCATCAGATCGCGCCGGCCGCCGTAGGCGCCGACCGGCAGCCCCGCGCCGATGACCTTGCCGAGCGTGGTGAGGTCCGGCTCGATGCCGAAGCGCTGCTGCGCGCCGCCCAGCGCGACGCGGAAGCCGGTCATCACCTCGTCGAAGATCAGCAGCGCGCCGTGCTCGCGCGTGATCGCGCGCAGCCTCTGAAGGAACGTTTCGGTCGGCGGAATGAAGCCGCCGTTGCCGACCACCGGCTCCACGATGACACAGGCGATGCTCTCGCCTTGCGCGCCGAAGATCGCAGCGACCGCCGCTTCATCGTTGAAGGGCGCGGTGAGCGTGAGGCTCGCGAGCGCGGCCGGCACGCCCGGCGAATCCGGCAGACCGAGCGTCGCGACGCCACTGCCGGCCTGCACCAGAAAGGAATCGGCGTGACCGTGATAGCAGCCGGAAAATTTGAGCACGAGATCGCGGCCGGTCGCGCCGCGCGCGACGCGCAGCGCCGACATGCACGCCTCGGTGCCGCTGCTCACGAAGCGCACCATTTCCACCGACGGAACCAGCGCGGTGACCAGCTCGGCCAATTCGACCTCGGCAGGCGCCGGTGCGCCGTAGCTGGTGCCGCGCGCCGCCGCATCATGCACCGCGCCGACCACCGCGCGGTGCGCATGGCCGAGCATCAGAGGGCCCCAGCTCATCACGTAATCGATGTACTCGTTGCCATCGACATCGCGCAGCCGCGCGCCCTGCCCGCGTTCCACGAAAAAAGGTTCGCCGCCCACTTTTGTGAACGCGCGAACCGGAGAATTGACGCCGCCTGGCAAAAGTGCCTGCGCGCGCTCGAACCACGCGTGACTCTTATTCCCCATAATCATCCCGAACGATGTCCGCCGCGAGATCGTGCTCGAGCGCAGCCGTGATGCGCGCCTGCACGAGATCACCGGGCCGCACGCGCGCCGCCCGCTCGATGTGAACGACGCCATCGACTTCGCGCGCCTGACCGCGCGTGCGGCCGCTCGCGCCGGCGCCCTCGATCTCGTCGATCAGCACCTGCTGAAGCGAGCCGATGCGCGCCTCGTTTTTCTCCTGCGTGATCGCGCGCTGCAGATCGAGCAGCCGCTCCAGCCGCTCGCGCTTCAACTCGTCCGGCACGTCGTCGCCCATGCGCGCGGCGAGCGTGCCTTCCTCATGCGAGTACGCGAACGCGCCAATGTAGTCGAAACGGATTTCCGTGACGAGGTCCAGCAGCCGCTCGAAATCCTCATCGGTTTCGCCGGGGAATCCTACAATCAGGGTCGTGCGCAGCGAAAGATCGGGCACCGCCTCGCGCAGCCACTGCACGCGCTCGCGAATCGTGCTCTGCCGCTCCGGCCGCCGCATCTTTTCGAGGATCCGGTCCGAGCCGTGCTGCAGCGGCATGTCGAGGTAGGGCAGAATGCGCGGCGCGCGCGCGATCAGCTCGACCAGCTCGCGGCGAATGCCCGACGGATACATGTAGAAGAGCCGCAACCACGGAATACTTGTTTCCGCAAGGAGTGTGTCAAGCAATGCAGCAAGTGAACGGGGGTCCCGACCGTTACCGTTACGGTTACCGGTACCGGTACCGGTAACCGTAACCGTGTTCGGTAAGCGGCCAACAAAATAATTTCCGGACTCGTTGACCATGCCGCGCTTCAGATCGCGGCCGTACCAGGTCGTGTCCTGACTGACAATGTTCAATTCGATGACGCCCTTCGCCTCCAGCTCCTGCGCCTCTTTCACCAGCACGTCGCTGGGCGTCGAGCGATGCTTGCCGCGCATCAGCGGAATCGCGCAGAACGCACAGGTGTGATCGCAACCCTCGCTGATCTTCAGAAAGGAAGTGTGCGGCGCCGAGGTCGACAGCAGGCGCAGCGGCCGCTCCATAATGGAACTCGGTTCTGCGGAGAGCAGCCCGCGCTCGCGCAGCGCCGGTACCAGCCGGTCCGCTTCGGTCAGGCCGAGAAATGCGTCGACCTCCGGAATCTCCTCGACCAGCTCCTGCTTGTAGCGCTGCACCAGGCAACCCATGGCGACGACCGCCTTCACCTTGCCCTGCTGCTTGAGCCGGACCGCACCGAGCACCGCCTCGATCGACTCTTCCTTCGCCACATCGATGAAGCCGCAGGTGTTGATGACGACGACGTCCGCGTCCTCCGCCGCGGCTTCGATCTGCGCACCACTGCCCGCCAGGCGCGCGAGAATGCGCTCGCTGTCGACCGTGTTCTTGTCGCAGCCGAGTGTGATGAGGCTGACGCGCGCACCCGGCGCGACGCCTTCGAGGGAAGGCAGCGCCCGGTTCTCGCGCTGCAGGATGGGAAGCTCGATGCGCCGGCTCACGGATTGTCGATGATGTTCGCGTTGGCCGGAGGCGTGAAACGGAAAAGGTCGTTGCTCAGCGCCGGATTCACAACCAGTCCGGAAAGCGTGAACTCCTGGACCAGCCCGTTGTTCTCGGTGAGCACGAAGCGACGGACCAGCGCGTCCCGGTCGTCGATCCAGACCTTCAGGCTCCGGTAGCCGGCGTTCTGGCGCGGAACCATAGTCAGCACGTGCGTGACGCGGCCATCGATCGTCTCCCGGCCGTGGTACGTGTGCGTGAAGCGGGTCAATGGGTCACCCAGGAATTGCGCCTGGAGATCGACGCCGCCGGCTGCGCCGGTCTGCGCCGGCGCCCTGATGACCTGGCGCTTGTCGGCGCTCGGGTAGTACAGCCAGAAGTACCGGCCGTCACTGACGATCACGTCGCCGGCCGGCTCGGAGAACTTCATGAGAAAGCGGTCGGGCCGCTTCTGATAGAGCGTGCCGCGGCTGATCCGGGTCGACCCGAGCAGCGGGTTGTCGCGCTTCTGGGTGAAATCGGCTTTCAGCGACTTGAGACTCGTGTAGGCGTTGCTGGCACGGCGCAGCACGGCCGCGCCGGCCGGGCTCTGCTCTTCGACCGTATTCGGCTGTTCGAGATACGGCCTTTGCGCGGTCGAGGTCGCGGTCGAGGTCGCGGGCGCGGGCGCGGGCGCGGTCGAGGTCGAGGTCGCGGGCGCGGGCACGACCCGGGTCGCGGGTTGCGGGCCGCGGGTCGCGGACTGCGGGATGCGGGTCGCGGGCGCGGGCGCGGGCGCGGGCCCGGATTCCTCGTCAATGTCAATTTGGGACTGCGCGAGGACGGCAATGGATGCAACCACGCCGGCCACCGCGACTCCAGCAATCAATCTTCGCATACGTTCACTGTGTTATTGGCCATTGGCTGGTACACAGTGCCGCAATGCGCGTTCCGCTACTGATCGAGCTGCTCGAGCAGGCGTTTCGGCGCGCTGGCACGGTAGGCATCGCTCACGAGCTCGGCCACCTCATCCCAGTCCAGCTTCGCATCGCCCCAAGCCGTGATCCAGCCGTGTTGGCCGATGAACGGAGTCCGCAGCCAGGGGCCGCGCTTCACCAGCGCGCGCTGCGTTTCGACATCGGCTTTTACGGACAACGAGCCCTGCCCTTCGCCACCACCGATCAGCACGAGTGACTTCTTGCCGGCCTTGAATGTGGTGTGACCGAAGCCGTCGATGCCCACGTCGATCCCAGGGAGCTTCGCCGTAATCTTCTTCACTTTTTCAATGAGCTTCAGCTCCCGCGCGGAGCGTTCGCGGTCCGGCCCGCTCATCAGCGCACCACCACCCGGTCGCCCGGCTCGATGCCGCGTTGCGCGAAGTAGCCCTGGTTGACTTCGAGGGCGTGCAGATAGGCAGCGGTCGGAGCATAGGTCGGACACAGC
>JBQTJO010000413.1:0-7916 GCA_052387015.1 Gemmatimonadota bacterium | reverse complement strand
ACCATAGATTGGACGAACCAGCGTCTGATTCATCTCGGCAGAGGAACGACCGTGCTTCGGAATACCATGATACTGTTGTCCATCGCGGCGCTACCGGCACGAACCGTCTCCGCACAGGCAGTGATCGGTGGAGAATGGCGCGGCGATGTGGCGGCATTTGCAAAGCGGGCGGTTGACGCCGGTCTCACGGCCGGCGTGGGCATCGCAGTCGCTTCCGGGGATTGGGTGCTGTATGCAGATGGGTTCGGAATGGCTGATGTGGGAAGCGGACGCGCGGTCACCGGCGATTCGCCCTTCTATATTGCATCGAGCACCAAATCGCTGACGGCAACGGCCGCGGCGATTGCGGCGCATCAGGGCAAGCTCGATTTCGCGCAGCCGATGGTCAGGTATCTGCCTGGCGCGAAGCTACCGGATGGAATGCCGCGCGACCGCATCACCGTGCATCATCTCGCGGCGCTCACGCACGGGCTGGACGGCAACGGGCCCGTCGTGTTGCGCACCGCCTACACGGGTGAGTTCACGAAGTAGCAGCTGCTCGATCTCTTACGCTTGCACGAGCCGGCCGGCGAGTTGGGAGGTTTCGACTACAACAATCTCGGCTTCAACCTGCTGGGCATGGTGCTGGAATCCATCTACCGCGAGCCGTGGAAGGATGTGGTGCGTCGGCTCGTAGTGGACCCGCTGGGGATGACGTCGACAACCGCGAATGTGAGCGAGGTGCCGCGCGCGCGGATCGCAATGCCGCATGAAGTCACGCCTTCTGGCTGGAGGACCACCCCGCTCGGAAAGGAAGATTCGAACATGCATGCGGCAGGCGGCCACTTCGCGTCCGCGCGGGATCTCGCGCGCTATCTGGCCGCGCACATGACGCATGGGATACTGGAGGGCAAGCGCGTTCTGCCAGTTGCGCCGCTCGCGCTTACGCACCGGCCGCAGATCACACAGAACCGCAGCTTTGGCCGCTACAAGCGTCACGCATGGGCGTATGGCTGGGACATTGGCACCTCCGGAAGCGACACGCTCGTGCACCGGTTCGGCGGATTCGGTGGGTACCGCTCGCACATGTCGTTCATGCCCGAGCATGATCTCGGCGTCGTGGTGCTGGTCAACGGCGGTGGGCCTGCATCTGCCGCGGCCGACCTCATCGCGGATTACATTTACGATCGGCTGTTGAATCGTGCGGGTGCGCTGGCGATTCACGCTGCGCGGCTCGACTCACTCGCGGCGCGTGCGACAGTTTTGCGATCCACCGAATTGCCGAATCACCTCACGGAGCGGCGCGCGCGTCTCATGCCGCTGCCGCACCCGCTCGAGCACTACGCGGGCGTCTACGAAAGTGCCGCGCTCGGCCGTATGGAATGGCGCGCCATTGCCGGCGGCCTCGAGCTGAAAATGGGTGCCGTGCACTCGCGCGCCGAAGTTTTCAATGCGGCGAACAACCGCTTACGCATCGAGGTCGGCGGCTCGGGCCAGGTCGTGGAATTCGTCTTTCCGCCTGGCGGCGGCCCGGCCGAGGCTGCGCGTATGGCGGGCTACGACTTCGCGCGGGTGAACTAGTGTCCCGTCACTAGATCTCGAACCCGCTCTTCGTAACCGGATCGTTGTCTGGCCGGAAGCCGGCGGCAGTTGTATCGTCGTCGCATGAAACACGCTTCATGGCTGAGCCTCCTGGCCGTCACGCTGTGCGCATGTGCCGGCCGTCAGATCATCGACAAACCGGTCCCTTTCCCTGAAGAGCGCATCCAGCTGACGCGGGAGTATATCCGCGAGCACTACGGCATCGAGAGCTCCAGCATCGAGATCATCCCGCGCATCATCGTGTTGCATTGGACGGCGGGCCGGACCTTCGAGGGTGATTTCAACACCTTCGCGCCGTCACGGCTGCGCGGCCGCGCAAATCTGCAAGCCGCGGGGGAGCTGAACGTAGGTATTCAGTTTCTGGTCGATCGTGACGGCGCGATTTATCGCCTCATGCCGGAGACCTGGATGGCGCGCCACGTGATAGGATTGAACTACCATGCGATTGGGGTCGAAAACGTGGGCGGCGCACGCGGCACCGATGATCTGACCCAGGCGCAGCGTGAGGCCAACATATGGCTGGTGCGCTATCTCGAGCGGAAATATCCCACGATCGAGTATCTGATCGGGCATTACGAGTACACGCTGTTCGAGGGGCACCCACTCTGGCTGGAAAGAGACCCGAAGTATCGCACCGGAAAGAGCGATCCCGGCGCTGCATTCATGACTGCAGTCCGGTCAGCGGTTGCTGATCTGCGCCTGAAAGGTCCTGCCGAAATCGCCGCGGAGAAGGCTTCCATGCAGAGCGCCACGCACGACCACACGATCGGACTGCCGGCCTCGGCCGGCGCGGGATTTACCGTGCGGCTGTTCGTTTCATGCAGAACATGATCGGGCACCACGCGCAGGCGATCCTCAGCGCGCATCCGCCACGGCTTCCAGCGCGATCTCGCCGGTTAACGCACGCAGAAAGGCGACGAGGTCCGACTTCTCTCGGGCAGTCAAGCCGAGTGCACGCATCCGCGGCGACAGCTGCGGATTGGGCATGCCCCCGCGATCGTAATACGCCACCACCTCCTCGAGCGTAGCCACGCTGCCGTCGTGGAAGTACGGCCCGCTCAACGCGACGTCGCGCAAGGTGGGCGTCTTGAACGCACCTTTGTCCCGCTCACGCCTGGTCACGGCAAAGCGTCCGGCATCGGCGTTTGGTTTGGCCGCGCCAACGCCGATATTGTGGAACTGCTCGTCCGTAAAATTGGGGCCGGCGTGACAGCGCTGGCATCGCGCTTTCTCACGAAAGACAACCAGGCCACGCTGCGCAGGCGGGCTGAGCGCACTTTGATCGCCCGCCTGGTAACGGTCGAATGATGAATTGCCCGAGACCAGCGTCCGCTCGTACGCTGCGAGTGCCTTGCCCACCTGCTCAATGGTCAGCAGCCGAGTGCCGAATGCCCGCTTGAACTGCGCGCGGTATTCGGGAAGCGAACGTAGCCGCTTGACCACGCCGTCGTGCGTAAAACCCATTTCGATCGGATTCGCGATCGGCCCGACCGCCTGCTCCTCGAGACTGGTGGCACGACCGTCCCAGAATTGCGCCGCGCTGAACACCCGGTTGATGATGGTGGGTGCGCTGCGCCCGCCTCTCTGACCCCGTACCCCCGTTGACACCGGCTGGCCGTCGGTAAATCCGAAACGAGGATTGTGACAGCTCGCACAGGCTACCGTGCTGTCTGCGGACAGCCGTTTGTCGAAATACAGACGCTTGCCCAGCTCGACTTTCGCAGCGGTCAGCGGATTGTCGGCCGGAATCTGCAGCTCGAGTGTCTCGAGTCCGGTCGGCAACGCCAGCACATAGGCGGTCCGCTCACCCGCCTGCTCGCCGGCGGCGCAGGCACTCAGCATAAACGCGAGCAGAATCTTGCCGCCGCGCGGCAAAGCGTGAATCCCGATCATCTCGCCTCTTTCTCGAAGACGCAAGCTTCCCGGCGCCAGGCCGCAAGCGGCTGGCGCGTTCGCACGCGTCGTGGTTTTGAGGAGTTACTCGACGGCATGACCACGCACGGGACAGTCGAACGAAGATATAATTTCAACGCGACTCGAAGCAAGCATCTTTTTCGGCCGGCTGGGCGCGCTGGTTGTTTCGTGGCGGCGGCATCCTCGCCTGACCGTTTCGAGGTCGCGCGCTTCGGGCGGCAGGTTACGGCGTGGAGCGCGATCGGCGATCTGGCCGGCGTGGTCGCACTGGCGGCAAGGCTGATCGAGGTGCTGAGGAAACAGCCCACGAGAACCTTGCCTGCTTCCGCTTGCCACCGGAGCAGCGCAAGCGTCTGCGCACAACCAATGGCGTGGAGCACGACCACATGCAGGTGCGCCGTCGTACACGCGTGATCCGCAGCTTTCCGAACGACGAAAGTCTGCTGCGCCTGACCAGCGCCTTGGCCCCTATTCAAGAAAATACTCCCGTAGTATCGTCGTCGCATGAAACACGCCTCATGGCTGAGCCTTCTGGCCATCACGTTGTGCGCTTGTGCCGGCCGTCAGATCATCGACAAGCCGGTCCCCTTCCCTGAAGAGCGCATCCAGCTGAGGCGGGAGTATATCCGCGAGCACTACGGGATCGAGAGCTCCAGCATTGAGATCGTGCCGCGCATTATCGTCCTGCATTGGACAGCCGGACGAAGCTTCGAGGGCGACTTCAACACGTTCGTGCCAGCACGGCTGCGCGGCCGCGCAATCTGCAAGCGGCGGGAGCGCTGAGCTGGTGCGCTATCTCGAGCGGAAATATCCCACGATCGAGTATTTGACCGGCCATCACGAGTACACGCTGTTCGAGGGGCACCCGCTCTGGCTGGAGAGATCCGAAGTATCGCACCGGGAAGCGCGATCCCGGGGCTGCATTCATGACTGCGGTCCGGTCAGCGGTTGCTGATCTGCGCCTGAAAGGTCCTGCCGAAAATCGCCGCGGAGAAGGCTTCCATGCAGAGCGCCACGCACGACCACACGATCGGACTGCCGGCCTCGGCCGGCGCGGGATTTACCGTGCGGCTGTTCGTTTCATGCAGAACATGATCGGTCACCACGCGCGGGCCATCGCTATGGCGAGCCTTGGCGCCCAGCGACGGCGCTTCGGACGCCGTGCTCGAGCTCGCGCGCAAGATCGATATCTCGTAGCGCGATGAGATCCGCCTCATGAAGGGCCCTGACGCGGCTTCATGGTCCGGGATGTAACCAAGCCGGCAAAGCCGGAGCGTCGATTTACGGCAACCTGCTTTTCATTTCGGCCGAATCACCGCGGGCCCGCACCGAGTGCGGCACGCAGGGCGTGCAGAACCCGGCCAGCTGGACCGGCTGGCCGCGCAGCTCGCGAACCTCAAAGCAATGCGCGGACAGGACGCGTAATCATGCCAGTGGTTCAGTTCCTTCGCTTAGAATTCGCAAGTATTCGCGATATGCAAACATGCGATTGCGACGTCGCCCCGTAATTTCGGATACGACGCCGACGTCCGTCAGCACTTCCAGAGCCTTGTGCACGGCGGGTGCTGAGATCCCGGTCATTGCCGCAAGGCTTTTCGCGCTGGCCACGGGACGCTCCTGCATCGCACGATGAATCCGCAGCGGCGTTCCCGCTACCCGGGAGCCGAGTTGGTGGATCCGTTTGCGATCGTCATCCGCAACTGTGACGAGCCGCTGCACCGTTGCTACCGCGCTCGTGGCACTCTCGTTCACACCGTCGACAAAAAAGGCGAGCCACTCCTCCCATGCTCCGTCCTGGCGGACGCGGTCCAGCAGCAAATAATACTCGGCGCGGTGCATTTTGAAGTACAAACTCAAATAGAGCATCGGATCGCGCAGGACACCTTCAATGCACAACAGCAGCGTAATCAGCAGACGGCCGATTCTGCCGTTCCCATCCAGAAACGGGTGGATCGTCTCGAACTGAACATGCGAGAGCGCCGCTTTGAGGAGCGGTGGTGTGCGCTGCGGCTGGTCATGCAGAAAGAGCTCGAGTTGCCCCATGCACTCCGCTAGCAAGTTGGGTGGCGGCGGCACGAACACAGCGTTGCCCGGCCGACTGCCCCCAATCCAGTTTTGGGATCGGCGGAACTGCCCCGGCGACTTGTCCGCTCCTCGTCCCCGCGCCAGCAGCAGCTCGTGGATCTCGCGAATCAGTCGATTGGACAGCGGAAAGCCCGCTCTGATGCGCGCCAGACCATGTTCGAGCGCGGCCACATAATTCGAGACCTCCGCAACGTCATCGAGCGGTACGCCTGGCGCCCCGTCCGCTTCAAATAAAAGCAGATCGGACAACGACGATTGTGTCCCCTCGATTTGCGAGGACAGAACCGCCTCTTTGCGGATATAGGTGTACAGGAACAAATGCGTGTCCGGCAGCAACGTCGTCACGCTATCCAGCCGGCCGAGCGCGAAATGAGCCTGGTCGAATTTCTCCTGGAGAACGGGGTCTATGGCGACGGCCGGTGCTGGTGGCAAGGCGCTCGGCACAAAGGCACGCACCGTCTCGCCTCCCGCGACAGAGGTCGTGACATATCTTCCGGTCGGGCCGCGCCGGCTGGCTGCCACCTTATTTACTTTAATTAAAAAAGCGTGAGAGTTAATTAACGATATAGGGTTATCGTTAATTTATAATCGTCTTGGGTGGAATTCAAGAGATCAGATCGGCTTGGCGGGCCCGAGTTCTTTGTACCTGACCTCGCAGAAGGGCTCGGCCCTGATCGGTTCGGCTACGCTAGTGGCTACTCGCGTACCGGTGGCAGGGATCCCTCTGCGCGCAGTGCCTCTTCCACGCGTTCCAGGATTTCAATCGCAGCGGTAATCAGCGCGCGCTCGGCATCTGTGTCACGCAGGTCATTCAAGACGATGAGCAGCTCCACCATCCACACCGCAGCCTGAATGCTCTCCTGCTGCCCCTTTTTCGTACCGACGCAGTGATTCGAGCGGCGCACACAGCGCAGCATCTGGTTCGTGTATTCCGCGAGCTCGTCCGCCTGCTGCGGGTGCGTCGCGGTGATGCCGTTCAGTATCCGCAGGGCGACATGCTCGAACTGTAGCGCGCCTTTGTACGCTTCGCGGGAGTGGGTGGGCTTGGGCATGAGCGCAAGGTGGCAGTCCGGGCGGGGCGCTCGAATAGCAGCATGAAACGGCGCCCGCTCGACCGCTGTCCCGTGCAGTTATCGCCTAGCCCCGGCGCGGCTCCTACCCTCGTGCGCATGTATGCACTCGTCCTCGAAACCGACGGCTTCGAATTCCTGATCGACCCGCGCGACCTGTGGAAGCCGCCCCGGCTGGTGGTCCGGCGTGGCTGGCAGAGCGCGGAAGTCTGGCTCGACGAGAACGACGTGTCGTTTCTCAAGCCGAGCCGCTTCAGCGTGCGCGATCAGACGCTGATCCTGCGGCTCGTGCGCGAGAACATTGACGATCTGTCGATGTCGTGGATGAGCTTGAAAAACGATGTGCGAATGGGCAGGCTCGAGCGCAACGCGCTCGTCGAATAACGTGAAATCTACACCCCGAGGAACGCCATGGATATTGCAACCAAAGAACAATACGAGCAGCAAATCACCGAGCTGGCGACGTTCTGTTTCCGCAAGGTCGCGAACCTCGAAGCCCGGTTCATTGTCCTGTGTCACCGCGCGCAAGCAGCCGGGATCGAGTGCCTGGATCTCTGCGAAGGGTACGTCGCGACCGAGCAGGAGCCGGACGAGCCGTTGCGGGTGGTGAACTGAGTGCGCGACTCGCGTCGACGCGATCGCTACGTGCCGCGCTACGCACTCGTGCACGAGGAAGCCGGATACGAGTTCCTGGTCGATACGCAAAAGTTGATGGGCTTATCATTGATCACGGTGCGCAAAGGCAAACGGAAATGCGTGGTTTGGGTCGATGAGGACGAGGTCAGCGTCGAAGTGAGCGATTTCGGCAGACAGGAAACCGAATCGGTGCGGGCGCTGGCGCAGAAAAAAGTCGAGGACCTACTAAGTGGTTTCTGACGATCCGCAACGACTGGAAGCGGGATCGACTGGAACGCAACTGCCTGATCGACTGAGGGGCCGCGCTGCCTCAGTTGCCAGCCGGCACAAGCCGCAGGTCCTCATAAAGGCGGGCATGCTCCAGGAGGATTTCCTTCAGCCCCTGCTGTATCGCCTGTGAATTCAGGGCCTGGCTGCTCATCGCATTGTGGGCATCGAGTGCGGCAATGATCGCATTGGTGAGCTCGGTTTTCAGATCGGGCGAATTCGCGAACTGCTCCTTGGTGTTGTTGCGCGCTTGTTGTTGCAGCGTCTCGGACTCCAGCAGCTTGCCCTTTAGGACGTTGTTCACGTACACGAGCTTGTCGTTGTCCGTGACATCGGCATCGAAGAGGTCGTTGACCTTTTCGA
>JBQTJO010000412.1:0-17121 GCA_052387015.1 Gemmatimonadota bacterium | reverse complement strand
CATCAACGCGGTCTCGCTCGCCAATCCGCATTGCGTGGTGTTCGTCGACGATTTCGATCGCACCGATTTCCTCGAGCGCGCGCCGCAGCTCTGCTCGCATCCGGCGTACGAGGCCGGCACCAACGTGAAGTTCGCGCGCGAGGTCGAAGCTTCGACCATAGCCGCCAGGATCAGGGCGCGCGGCGTCGGTGAGACTCGCTCGTCCGGCTCGAGCACGTGCGCGGTCGCGGCCGCAGCCGTCAAGCGCGGCTTCGTGAAACCGGGAACGATCACGGTGCAGATGCTCGGGGGCAACGCGGAAGTGGAGGTCTCGCCGGATTACGAGGTGCTGTTGCGCGCACCCGCGCAGATCATCTTTTCCGGCACGATTCGCGGTGAGGTTCTTACAGGAGAGGGTGAGAGGGTGAGAGGGTGAGAGGGTGAGAGGGTGAGAAGGTGAGAGGGTGAGAGGGTGCGTCATGGCTGAGCTGCTCCCCAAATCCTGATCCAAGAATAATGTTAGTCCTCCGAACGGAGGACACATGCGCAAGAGCCGATTCACCGAACAACAGATCATCTCGATTTTGAAGCAGGCCGATGCTGGCGAGCCGGTGGGCAAGCTAGCGCGACGGCACGGCATCACGGAGACGACCTTCTACCGCTGGAAGAAGAAGTACGGTGGCATGGGTGTCAGCGAAGCCAAGCGCCTGAAGCGCCTCGAGGAGGAGAACCGCAGGCTGAAGAAGGTGGTGGCTGACCAGGCACTCAACCTCCAGGTGCTCAATGAGCTCCTGGGAAAAGAATGGTGACGGCGGAACAGCGGCGAGCCGCCGTCGCCCATGCATGCACGTTCGCCGCGATCTCCCAGCGGCGCGCCTGTCAACTCGTGGGTGCGCCCCGCTCGACCGTTCGCTACGTGTCATGCCGCCCGCCGCGGACGGCGGAGCGGGAACGATTGCGGACGCTGGCGGCTGAGAGACCGCGGTGGGGATATCGCTTCCTGCACACGCTGCTGCGACGCGAGAAGTTCACGCTCAATCATAAGCTCACGTACCGGCTGTATCGGGAGGAGGGTCTCGTTCTTCGGCGACGGCGCCGGCGGCGCGCTGCGTTACCACGCCAGCCGCACCCGATCCCCTCGGGCCCCAATGACCGGTGGAGCATGGACTTCATCAGCGACAGCCTGGCGAATGGTCGCCAGTTCCGCTGCCTGACCATCGTCGATGACTGCGTGCGGGAGAGCCCAGCGATCGAAGTTGACTTCTCTTTGCCGGCGGAGCGCGTCATCGCGGTACTGGACCGTATCGGCCAGGAGCACGGCTATCCAAAGCATATCGTGCTCGATAACGGTCCGGAGTTCAGGAGCCGCGCGCTCGATCAGTGGGCTTACGCCCGGGGCATCAAGCTCATCCACATTCAACCCGGCAAGCCGATTCAGAATGCCTTCATTGAAAGCTTCAACGGGACGCTCCGAGAGGAATGCCTGAGTCAGCATTGGTTCACGACCATCGCGGACGCCCGCCGCGTCATCGAAGCGTGGCGGGCCGAGTACAACACCGTACGCCCGCACAGCTCCCTGGGTCACCGCACGCCCTCTGAGTACGCGAAGCGCTTGAGCGTCGCCTCCGCGCCTGAGGGCGCTACGGCGTTCGACCTCTCCCAGGATTTGATGAACGGAAGTAAGATCACGAAGAAACGGAATTCACCCCAACCACCTGGACTGACATAATTCCTGGTACAGCTTTGGGGAGCAGCTCAATGGCAATGGCCTCAACGTTCATACTTCTGAGATGCTGGTTCGGAGCATATCATCCCGTTTGGAGTGTATGCTTGTCTCTGGAATCGTGACAAATTATCGTGCGTTTGGCGGGACCATCCAGTGGCGCAGGCACGGTTTTCAATCGCGCGGCTAACGTGCATGAGTTGACCGATAGCTTGCAGCTCAAGCGAGTAGTTAGACCGAACCATGTTCTTCGGTGAGGTGATTTGGACTTTCCGATCATTCCAGTAGGATCCGCTGCGGCCACCGCAGCCATCCTGCTCACAATCGCCTGGCCAATCGTCAGGCCATGGGTCGAGAAGCTGGTTGACCGCCGCTTTGATTACGAGTTCGCGTCCAGGCTCGAGACGCACAAGCGCGACCTGGAACTGACAACGGAAGCCGCGAAATACGATTTTCAGAAGAAGCTCACGAACGTCAGCTTGCATACTGCTCGCCGGCATGACGCTTATGCTAAAGCGTTTCGCGCCGCACGCCTTGCGCACGGACTCATGGTAAATCAACGGGGGCTTCGAAAATCACCCACTTTCGAAGAATACAACGAAGCGGACGTTGAAGCGTACTTACGACTGCGCGAAGCTCCACAAGGCTTTATCGACGAAATTAAACATCTGTGGTCGCGAGATCGGAAGAGCGCGAAAGAAAAACTAGTTCCGTATGCCAAGATGTTGGAGTTTCAGGGCGCAGAAAGAGGGTTCGATAAGGCAAAGAATCAACTATATCTAAATGAGCTGTATCTAAGCGCGGCGCTTGAGGGCATGCACACCGCCATGAGAGCTGAGCTGGCCAGCGACTAAGACCGATCAGGGCTGGACGTCCAACGAACCGACACGAGGTGGGCAACATGCGGCAGCAGTATGTCACAGCCGTGTTCAGGGCAGTAGTATTGGCCGCGGCGTTTTTAGCGGCGAGTTGTTCCGATACCACAGATCCTGACAGCGAAATCGCTCCGGGTAGCTTCGCACTGACAGTTCGCGGTCCCACGTCTTTCGAACTTCAAGGGGCGGCGCAGGTATATCCGGGCCTGAGACCCGAAACCGTCGAAACATTCAATCTCGTTAGCGAGACCGGCGGTCTTGTTTACCGGCTCGACATCAAGTTCTTACCGCCTGTTGCGGCGCCGCGCGGAGAGTTCGCAATAGGCATATCGGCCCCAGTCCGAGCCACATTCTATATTTTCGACCGGCAGAAAAGTGAATACACTCAGATTGCTGCAGCGCAGTCGGGAATTCTCGCGTTGAGGGAATGCGCCTTGACGCGGTGCATCGGTGTTCTCGTCGCAGAAATACCCTTGGGTAGCACTGTGCAACAGTCTACTATTACGGCCGAATTCCACGCGCGTTTGCCACAGTAAGACGCAGCGGCCACGTCGTCCGGCGGCGTTCGGTGAGTGGCAATGAACCCCGCCGCCTAACATTCGTGTGTCAGCTGTCGGGCGAGTAGTTCGAGGACCGGACGCTGCACGCCCCTGGTGCATACCGACATCGCGCTGGCGAGTGCTCGAACCTGAAGGAGCTGCCTAATGCCCCAGCAGATTCGTTTATGGACAGTTGATGAAGCGGATCGCCTTGTTTCCATTCCGCTTGGTCGACTTAATCTGGAAGCTCGCCTCGAGACGTGGATCGAGCGTGATCCGCAGATCGTGGAGCCTGGCTTATTGATAATCGGCAAGCAAGCACCCACCGCTCACGGCGGGTTCATCGATTTGCTGGCTCTCGACGGAAACGGCGATCTTGTGATTATCGAACTCAAGAGAGACAAGACACCACGCGAGGTCGTTGCGCAGGCTCTCGACTATGCTTCTTGGGCGGCCGATCTCTCACATGACCAAATCAGCGAACTGGCGAATTCGTACCTGGGACCTGACGGCCCGATTGAGGTCGCGTTCCGCAGCGCATTCGGCAGCGATCTTCCAGATACTCTTAACCAAGACCATCGCATTCTCGTCGTCGCGTCAGCAATTGACGGGAGCTCCGAGCGAATTATCCGGTACTTGTCGCAGCAGCACGGTGTGCGCATTAATGCCGTGACATTTCAGTTCTTCACTCTGGGTAGCGGAGAGGTCCTGGCGCGAGTGTCACTTTTGGAGCCGAGCGAGGTCGAAGCGAAGGCCCAGGCGAAGGGTGGATCGAAGCGCCGGCAGGCGGCTACTGCCGCTGAACTGGAGGGAAACGCCGAGGCTAACGGCGTAGGCGAATTGTACCGCAATCTTGTCGCCCTACTGAGGGGTGGCTTTGATAGGACTGGTCGGACAAGCGCCTCGATCACGTTCCAGTCAAGGTGGCGAGATTCGCGGTCCGCTGTGATCATGAGCCTCATTCCCGGAGATAGCATCGCCAGTCGCGGCATTCGTTTTCACTTGTTTGACAGACGCCTCGCCGAGATCTGGGGTGTGACACAGGATGCAGTCCGGGAAGCACTGCCGGTGAGCAGTGAGCCTTGGCAGTATCAGACCGACCCCACCGGCGACTGGACGGGCTACGCGGGTTTCTTCCAAGACACCGATGAAGCCCTGCGTCTACTGACAATTCGAGATATTCGTCCGATTCTGGCATAGCGGCTCTGGCGTCATAACATTCGTTTGCGAATGCCGGCTAACGGCTCCTCCGTGAAGCGGATTTGGTTTTGCGACAGCACTGTATCAGCGATCATCGCCCTGCGTTATTTTGTTCTGGTTCTTAATTGAAGGGACGAAGCCATGCCGCGGGATGCTGCAGATCTTCTCAACGATGCTCTCGCCCTACCAGAGGATGAGCGTGCCCGGCTCGCACGTGCTCTTATCGATAGTCTTGAGGTCGAAGGCGGAGGCGCTGCCTCAGCGTCCGAAATCGAGGCTGCGTGGCGAGCCGAGGTCGAGCGGCGAGAACACGAGATTCAACGGGATCCGACAGTCTTAATTCCAGCCGAGCAGGTGTTCGCCGAGGCAGAACGCCGGCTGCGCGAGATCCGCAAAGCGCAGGGACGCCGCCGCCGGTCTGGGTGAGAACACGTGCCCGGGCGCCGAATCGAATTTCATGTGATGGCGCAGTCCGAACTCGAACGGGGCATCGCTTACTACGAAGCGCGTGAGTCCGGTTTGGGCGAGCAGTTGTTCGCGGAAGTTCGGCGAGTCCTATCGCTTGTATCCGACTATCCCGAAATCGGAGCGGAGATCTGGAACACGCGGCGGCGCTTGCTGCTGGATCGGTTCCCCTACGGGATCGTCTACCGAATCTTGGAGGATGGATCGATCCGCGTTCTCGCCGTGATGCATCTGCGCAAACGCCCTGGATATTGGAATAGACGCAGGTGAACGTAGTGCTGAGTAGCCGCGAGCTAACGATGGGTCGTCTGGAAACACCACAATTAGGAGGGTAGCCAATGCGGTCACTCGAACTGCGCTGAGATGGTTTTCGCTGAAGCTCGTGTCTGCCGCTTCTGCGGTCGCGACCTCCCGACTGATGTTCCGGCGAAACGCGAGCTGGCCCACTCCTCAATGGCCGGTGGAGCAACATGCCCGATGTGTTACCGGCCGCCACCTCTCGCAACTCCAGTCGGACAAAAAGTGACATGCCGAGAGGGCGGGTTCGGGTATGTCGTGGACGCAGTGTTATGAAAGGACATCGCCATTGGCCGGCGCACTTCAGCATCGTGAAGAGCAACCGGTGAGCCAGCTTGCGAAATGACGGCGCTGCCTGACCGGGCGGCGTCCCCGCGTCACGTCCTGACGCGCGTGAGCAGTGCGCCGCTAGCCACCAGCAGAATCGCGTTCGGCAGCCATGCGGCCAGCGTGGTCGGCAGCGCTCCGGTTGCGCCCGCCGCGGCCGACAGGCGGAACGCCATCAGGTACATGACCGTGATGCCGAGCGCGATGCCGATGCCGTAGGCCGGCCCGCCGCGCTGCGACTTGTTGACCAGCGGCGCGGCGAACAGGATGATGATCAGCGTGGCCACCGGGATCGCGATCTTCTGTGCGCGCTCGACCATGAGATCGCGCGGCTCGATGCCGGAGCGCTGCATCGTCTCGATGAATTCGCCGAGCTCCTGATAGCGCATCTCTTCGGGCTCGAGCGGCTCGGCCAGCAGCTGCTGCGGCGTCTCACGCAGAATCGCCTGCTTCTCGGCGAACGCGCTGCCGGTCTCCTTGCCGGGTCCCATCAGCCTGCGCTCGTAGCCGTTCATCAGCGTCCACGTGCCCGTCTTCTCATCATAGACCGCTTCGTCCGCGATGATCGAGACGGTGGGGTTCTCCACCTCATCGCCCTGACGGTGGATGGTCAGACCGTCGATGCGTCCTGCTTCCACATTCAGATACCGAACCGCGTAGGCGCTACCGTCGCGCGAGCGGTAGACGAAGTCCTGGCGCGCCTGGCGGTCGCCGCGCTTTTCGCCGTGCACACGCGCGCGCGCCTGCTCCGCGACCGGCACGACTTCGGACAGGCCGATGGCGGCCACCGTCAGCAGGATGCCGAGCATCGGCAGCGGCGCGAGCACGCGGAAGAAGCTGATGCCGCCCGCCTTCGCCGCGGCCATCTCCGAATGACGCGTCATGTTGCCGACCGTGAAGATGGTCGCGATCAGTGCCGCGATCGGAAACGAATACAGCATGAAGAGCGGGAACTGATACACGTAGCCGAGGCCGATCTTGTCGAGCGTCAGCCCGCGGTCCATGTAGCGGTCGATGTTGTCGGTGAGATCGCCCAGGACGAACAGCATGGGCGCGGCGATCACGAAGAGCGTGAACAGCCGCAGGAATTCGCGCGTGACGTAGCGGTCGAGAACGCGTCGCATCAGCATCAGCGATTGCCCTTGCGCTTCCACGGCACGAGCGCGCTCTTGATCGAGCCGGCCAGGTCCGCCCAGCCGCCGCCGCGCGTGGTCGCCGTCTCACGCCCGATGCGCACCAGCGCCCAGAGGCTCAGCGGCAGGAACACGAGATTGGGCGCCCACGGCCCCCAGAACGGCTCGACCCGGCCCTTGTCACCGAGGCTCTCGCCGCCGATCAGCGACATGTAATAAATGCCGAAAATGGTGAGCGAGATCGCGATCACCATGCCGGGCCCGCCGCGCGGGAACCGGATCGCGAGCGGCGCGCCCAGCATCACGAACACGATGCAGGCGAACGGGATCGCGAATTTCTTGTGCCACTCGACCTGCAGCTCGTTGATGCGCTGCCGCGCCGATGCGGCCCGCGCGGCGAGCATGCGCACTTCCGCGGCTGCATTGCGCAGCACCAGCTGCGCCGAATCGGACTGCGCGGTCCCCAGCACCGGCTCGACCGCGACCAGCCCGAATTTGCGGGCCTCGTTACTGGCCAGCTCCAGCTCCTTGCGCGCGGTGTCCACGCCGGCCGAAAGCATCGCCAGCGACATCTCGCGATCGCTCCGGTACGCGTCCTGGGTGGTGCGCTCGAGCACGTTGCCGATGCCGCTCAGCAGCAGCTGCTGCTCATCGAAATAGACCCGCTGAAAACGGTGCGGCTCCGCCTCCTTGACCTCCTCGATCGACCCGTCGTAGAGCGTGAGGAACAGATCGGTTTGCTCCCGGTTAAAAGCCATCCGTCCGCTGTCGGCGTACACGGTCCGGTCCCGGCCCGCGATGCTGAGATCGTAGATGACGACGCCGCGCAGCTTGTTGCTCATGCGGTCGATATTGGTTGCCTGCAGAAAGTAGCGCGTCTGCAGGTCGTTGGTCTGGATCTCGTTGACGACCTGTTCCTTCAGCTGAAGCGTCGGACTCTTACGATTGATGTCCATCAGCAGGAGCTTCAGGTCGTGATTGGTTTCCGGCAGTATGCGGTCGTTGAAATAGACCATGAAGGCGGCCAGCACGGCGCCCGCGCCCAGCAGCGGCACGATCAGCCGCACGAGATTCACGCCGCTGGCCTTGAGTGCGGTGATCTCGTTGTCGGCGGCGAGCTGGCCGAACGCGTACAGGACCGCGACCAGCACCGCCATCGGCAGCGTCAGCGCCACGATGTGCGGCAGCGAGAGCGCGAAGACTTCCAGGATGACGGGAATCGGCAGACCCTTGCCCGCCAGCTCGGGAAAGCGGCGCGCGACCACGTTGACGAACAACAGTCCGGTCAGCGCGACGAGCGCGAACAGGAACGGGCCGGCGTGTACGCGCAGCAGGTAACGGGTCAGGATTCTCATGCGTTCCCAGTTAACGGACGTGCACGTTCACGGTCACGTTCACGTGTACGTGGACGGGTCGCTATGCTTATCAGTCGTACACGTTCCCGTGAACGTGACCGTGCACGTGAACGTCTGTTCTCACGGGTTCTCGGCACGGGCAGGCACGATTATATTTAACCGTTTGAATACCAACAAGTTACTATCGGTCCTGATGGTCTGCCTGTGCGCCGTGCCCGCGGCCGCGCAGGAGCCGCGCCTGGAATGGGACGCGAGCGGTCGCACTGCGCCCATGCTCACCCTGGGGCTGAAGCCCGTCGACGAGCTCTTCCCGATCGCTCTCGCCGCTACCCGCCCGCCCTCGCTGGCGGACCGCCCCCGGTTCACGGATTGGACCGGCCTGCGGCTGAACACGCTGGCATCGGCCGAGTCGACGTCGCAGGACAGCATCACGTTTCTACCGCCCTTGCCGGCCGATCTCGCGAAAGCCGCGCGTGATACCACCGGGGCGGGAGCGGGGATCCTTTCGGGCACGCTCGGCGAGCACGCGGATATCGGCATGCTGGTGCGTGGCCGTGGCGAGCTGGGCGGCGCATGGAATCGCTATACGCCCTGCGACCCGGGGCTCCAGATCACCTGCAACCCGAGTCTGTTTCCCCAGCTCAAGCCCGACATCCAGTTCGGCGTGATGGTCGGCGGCACGATCTCCGACCGCATCCACGTCAATGTCGACTACGACCAGACGCGCGAGTTCGATGCCGCGAACAACATCAACGTCTACTATCAGGGTTTCGAGGACGAGGTGCTGCAGCGTGTCGAGGTCGGCGACGTCTCGATCCGGCTGCCGCCCTCGCGCTATCTGACGCAAGGCATTCCGGCCGGCAACTTTGGCCTGAAGGCGACCGGCCAGCTCGGTCCAATCGATTTCCAGACCGTCTTCGCGCAACAGCGCGGCGATGTCACGACGCGCGAATTCCGGCTGGCGGGTGCGGGCAACTCGAAAGGGCTGGTCCAGGACGAGACGCTTTCGGTCGATGACGCCGACTACGTCAAGGGCCAGTTCTTTTTCCTGGTCGATCCGGAGCAGCTCGCGGGCGCGCCGCACGTGGACGTGCTCACGCTGCGCGCAGCGGACGCGCCGGTCGATCAGCGTCCCGGCCTCGAATCGTTCATCGAAGTCTATCGTGACGAGCGTCCGTCCGCACTGAACCAGCAGCAGCAGGCGCAGCTCGGCTATTTCCTCGCCGATGCCGAGATGCCGGATGGCTCGCGCGCGCATCGCGGCTTGTTCAAGCGCCTGAAGCCGGATGAGGACTACGTGCTGCACGCGAGCGGCCTGTGGATCATGCTGCGCGCGCCGCTGCGCACCGACGAAGCGCTCGCGGTCTCGTATGTGACCGAGGCCGGCGACACGGCCGGCACCATGAACGCCGAGGCGGCGCCCGCGGGCACCACGCCGAAGCTGCTGCTGGTGCGCGGTCCGGCCGCCATCCATCAGCCGAACTTCCCGACCTGGAAGTACGAGATGCACAACGCGTATCGCGTGCACAGCTCATCGTCGGTCGACGTGTCGACGGTCAAGCTGATGATCTCGCTCGGCCAGGCGAGCGCGGGCAGCTCGTTCGCGAACACGGTGGCGGGGCAGCTGCCGTACCTCAAGCTCTTCGGGCTGGATGAAGATGCGCCGACCGACGCGCTGGACGCGGCGCAGCTCTTCCAGCCCGCGCGTCAGTTCGGCGGCGGTTTTTCATCCCCGACGCCGGGCACGCCGAGCATCACCGGCACTTATCTCATCCTGCCGGCGCTGCGCCCATTCTTCGAGCCCGCGCCGGTCAACAGCGCAGGGCTGAGCGCCGCCGATGCCAAGCTCGCGCTCGGCAGCAATGCGAACCGCGCGATCTACGAGGATGTCGATCCGATCGCACGCGAAGGCTCGACACGATTCCGTCTCAACTTCGCGTATCGGGTCACGATCGAAGGACTCGTCTCTTCGTTCAACCTCGGCGCGTTCGGCATTCGCGAGGGCAGCGAGCGCATCCAGGTCGGCAGCCGCGTGCTGGAATCGGGGGTCGACTACACCATCGATTACGAGATCGGCATGGTCACGCTCAGCGATCCGCAGACTCTCTTCGCGACCGAGCCCGACGCGGAGATTCGCGCGACCTGGGAGCAGAAATCGGAATTCCAGCTCGCACCGACCAGCGTATTCGGCATGAACGCGCGCTATCAGCTGGGACCGCGCGGTGAGCTGAATTTCGTCGGCCTGTATCAGAACGAGAAGACCATCATGACGCGCCCGCAGCTGGGCGTCGAGCCGAGCGCGATCTTTCTCGGCGGCACCAGCGCGCGTTTCGACTTGGGCGGCGCGCTGCTCGACCGTGCGCTCTCGCAGATTCCGGGGCTGCGCCTGGGCGGCACGTCGGCGGTCACGTTCAACGGCGAGCTGGCGTTTTCGATGCCGAACCCGAACACGCGCAACGAAGCGTACGTCGACGACTTCGAGGCGACCGACGGTACCAATCTCGATCTGCGGCGGCGCAGCTGGCGGCTGGGCTCGCGGCTCGAGGCGCTGGATGGCACGAGCACGTTCCTGCCGGCCGTGCTCGGTCCGGACCATGCCGCGCGCCTCGTCTGGCAGCACGATTTCCTGGATGCGAACGGCCAACCCACGGGCGGTGAGCTGCCGCAGAGCATCGACCGCACGATTCGAATCGAAGGGACGCCCATCCGCGAGAACACCATGTGGCTGACGCTCGGCGACAGCGCGCATAGCGGCGTGCCCAAGCGCTGGCGCTCGATCACATCCGTGCTGTCGACGACGGGCACTGATCTCTCGCGCAGCGAGTATCTCGAGTTCTACGTCTGGACGGGTGATGGTGCCGGCAAGGCTCTCATCATCGACATCGGCTCGCTGAGCGAGGACGCGTATCACCTGGATGAGCAGGGTCTCGCCAGCGGCACGTATCCGGACGGCGCACCGTGGGGCGCCGGTTTCCTGGACGAGGAAGCGCACCTCGCGCAACGCGAGATCTGGGGTCCTGACAAGGACGCGCGCGGCTTGTACAACCAGAGCTGCGCCGGCGTCATCGCGACCAGTCCGCCGCTCGGCCATCCGTCCGCGAACTGCGCCCGTAACAACGGTCTGCCCGATACGGAAGACCTGGATGGCAACGGCATTCTCGACCCGAACGACGGCTCGTACTTCCGGTATGTCGTGCCGCTCGACGCGTCGTCGCCCTACCTGGTGCGCGACCGCAACGCGACTCTGACCAATTACCGGCTCTATCGCGTTCCGCTGCGCAGCGGCCTGGCCGTGAACGGCGCGACCACGAGCTCGTGGCGTTTCGTTTAGCACCAGCGCCAGACCGTGACCAGCAGCACGGCGCAAACCATCGCCCAGTACCCGATCGCGCGCCTGCGCATCATCGGCTCGCGCTGGGTGAAGCGCGATGTGGACGGCGTCATGCACGGATTGCTGGGCGATCAGAAAGGGCTCACCGCCGGGTTGGCGACCGTGCAGGTGGCGCCGGTCAGCCGGCTGACCGCGGGCGAGTACAGCTCACCGCCCACCGTGCGCGAACAGCTGCAGGATCCGAGTCGGGGCATCGGCATCGGGACCGAGGAGTTCAACGAAAAGGGTCTCGCGATCAAATACAGCGCGCTCGGCTCGAACGAGCGCGCCGATGTCTATTTCCGCTACACGCAGCAGCCGCGCAGCTTCCTGACATACCGGCAAATGGAGCTGTGGGCGCTCGCCAAGACCGGCAACTTCGGACCCGGCGGCAATCAGCGGCTGGTCGTGAAGGTTGGCACCGATGCGCGCAACTACTACTTCTATCAGACCAGGCTGAGCAATCCGGCCGGCACTGGTGTGGCCGCACCGAACGACTGGCTGCCGCAGCTGAGCATCGATTTCAACCAGTGGTTCGATCTCAAGGCAAAGGCCGAGCTGGCGCTGATTCGCGGCGAGCTGACGCGGCCGGGCCCGAACGAGCCGTACGTCCTGTTCAGCGAGGACAGCACGTATGGCATCGTGTTCGAGGATCGTGCGCGCGCGCCCAACCTGGCGGCCGTGCGAGAGCTCGCGTTCGGCGTCTACAACGGCAGCGCGCACAGTGAGGATGGCGAGGTGTGGCTGAACGACATCCGGCTGTCATCCGCATTCCGCGATCCCGGTGTGGCCGGCAACATGTCCTTCGATGTGCGCGGCGGCGATTTCCTGGCTGCCAACGTGAGCTACGCGAATCAGGGCGCGGTGTTCAGGCAGCTGAACCAGGATGCATCGTTCCTCGGCAATGGCGACTTCTCCTTCAACACGACGGCGCAGCTCGGACAGCTCATGCCTGCCTCGTGGGGTCTGGACATGCCGGTGACCGTCGCGCACGCGAACAACCATCGCGATCCGCAGCTGTTGCAGGCGAGCGACGTCGAAGCCGCGCGGCTGCCCGGTCTGCGCGAGACCGGATCGAGTGTCACGCGGCTCGGGCTTTCGCTGCGCAAGCGCACACCGTCCGCGAACCCGCTGGTTTCGACCCTGCTCGATCCGCTGACGTTGCGGCTCAACTACAGCAAGGGCCGCAGCTCCGCCATCACGCTGCGCAACGAGGCGGACGGCCTGGACGGTTCGCTCTCGTACATGCGCGAGGTCGGGAAGCACGATGCCGACGTCATGCCCGCCTTCCTCGAAGCGGCCCTGCGCGCGATCGCGCCGGCGCGCATCGAGGACAGTGACTTCTTCAAGCGCATTGCGGGCGCGCGGCTGCGCTACACACCGGTGCGCATTCAGTTTTCGACGTCGTACTTCGGCCAGGAGCAGCGTGCGTATCAGTACACGTCCATTCTGGTGGCGGACAGCGATGCGGTGATCGTGCCGATCGAGTCGCCGCGCCGCACGCTGGACGCGGACCTTACGATTGGCTGGCAGCCGTTCAGCTCGTTGACCGGCAGCATTGCATTGCGCACAGCGCGCGATCTGCTGGATCCGGAGCGCGCCAGCAATCAGCCGCTCACGCGTTCGGCAATCGACGATGCGCGCGCGAGCCTTGCCGGCGTCGATCTCGGGTGGGAAACGAACCGCTCGCTCCGCTCCGAGCTGAGTTTCAAGCCGGTGATCGCGTCGTGGCTGAGGCCCAGCGCCGTGTGGACGACGCGCTTCGGCACCGATCGCAGCACGTCGTATCTCGAGATCGTGACGGTCGGCGCCGATTCGACCGCGATTCTGCAGCGCCGCTTCCAGGCCGACCGCCAGTTGCGCCGGCAGCTCGACTTCAATGCGTTCGGCCTCTACCAGACGCTGGTGGCGGACACGACCGGCTTCGCCGGTCTGACCGGCCGCGTGCTGAAAGCGCTGCAGCCGGTCACGTTGAGCTGGAACTCGAGTCTCGGCTCGCAGTTCGACCGCAATTCGACGACGCCAACCGTGGCCTATCAGCTCGCGCTCGGCGATCTCGAGCGCTTCCGCTTCATGGGTGTGGACAGCGCGGCCGCCGCCACCGAGACCGGCCGCTTCGATGCCTCGACCGCAGTGCGCTTCCTGCGCTCCGCACAGCTCGACGTGCAGTACTCGAGCAGCGAGCTGCAGGCTTTCGACCAGCGCGGCGGCAGTCGCACCGAAGAGGAAGTCACGTGGCCGAACCTGCGGCTCAACTGGTCGGACCTGCCGCTGCCGGGCGCGATGCGCAAGTTCGTGAAGCAGATGAGCGTGAGCAGCAGCTATCAGTTCAAGCAGCGCGATCAGGCGCTCGGCATCAGTGGCGGCGCCGATCGCGGCAGCCGCGAGACCAGCGTGCCGTTCACTGCGCGTATGACGCTGGCGGGTGGCTTGGCCGCCATGAATTCCGGCACCTGGTCGACGGGCGAACGCCAGGACCCGACCGGTGATGCGGAGAAGGACGGCATGAGCCATAACCTCAACCTTAGCGTGACGTTCAAGCCGCCGAAGGGACTGGGCGAGAAGCTGCGCGAGCCGATTCGCGCGAACATCGCGCTGACGCAGAATCAACAGCGGCAGTGCCGCTTCAGCACCACGATTCCGGGCGCCGATGGCGAGCCGGCCTGTGTGCCGTTCCTCGATTTCCGCAATCGCGTTCTCAACCTGACGGTCGACACCAATGTGTCCGACCTGATCGTCGGCTTGCAGCTGGGCTACACAGCGCGTCAGGATTTCGTGGGCACGCAACGAGGCAACAGCCAGTTCCAGCTCGGCATTTTCGCGAATTTCGAGCTGCCGGTCGGTCAATTGCCGGTCGGCCAGGGAATGGGAGCTCCGGGGGGCATTCGATGATCGGGCGCTACCTGCTGCCGCTGCTGGTATTCGTGCTGGCCGGCTGTCCGTCCGCCGGACAGGACGTCGGCTCCAGCGCAGCCATCGAGTCGGTCGCGCCGCACTTCTCGGGCGACAGCGCGTACCAGCATATCAGAACTCAGGTGGCATTCGGCCCGCGCGTGCCGAACACCGCCGGTCATCGCGCGCAGCTCGCGTGGATGCTCGAGTATCTGCGCGAGCGCGCCGACACCGTCACCGATCAGGTCTGGACGCACACCACGACCATGGGCACGCCGCTGATGCTGACCAACGTGCTCGCCCGCTTCAATCCCGCAGCGCAGGATCGCATTCTGCTGATCGCCCACTGGGACACGCGCCCGACCGCCGATCAGGATCCGGACGAGCTCAAACGCGGCGAGCCGATCAGCGGCGCCAACGACGGCGCGAGCGGCACGGCGCTGCTGCTCGAGATCGCAAACGTGCTGTCGAAGAACCCGCCGCCCATCGGCGTCGACCTGCTGTTCGTGGATGGCGAGGACTTCGCGCCCAACAACATGTACCTGGGCGCCAGGTACTTCGCGGCCAACCTGCCGCCCGGCTACCGGCCGTTGTACGGCATCCTGGTCGACATGATCGCGGACGAGCAGCCCAGCTACCCGTTGGAGCTGAACTCGCAGGAGCAAGCGCCGGAAATCGTGGACCGCGTATGGCGCACGGCCGAGCAGCTAGGCCACGGCCGGTATTTCACGCGAACTTCACAGGGCGCGATCGAGGACGATCACATGCCGCTCAACCGCGCCGGCATTCGCACCATCAACATCATCGACTTCGATTACGGTCCCGCCAACTCGTACTGGCACACCACGGCCGATGTGCTCGAGCATACCTCGCCACGCGGTCTCGAGGTCGTCGGTAGCGTGCTGCTGGAATTGATATTTCGCGGCGGGTAGTCCACACGGGTCCGAGTCCACACGGATTTCACAGATTGGCACAGATTACACAGAGCGTCGAGGCAGCACACATTCCAATCTGAATTTGTGATTCCGCGCGCATCGTTCCGTGAAATCTGTGCTAAATCCGTGTAATCTGTGTGAACTATTTCAGTACAACCCTCGTCCTGATCTTCTCCAGTATCGCCGGCCCGATCCCCTTCACCGAATCCAGCTGCGCGAGCGAGCGGTAGCGCCCGATCGAGTCGCGGCGCGCCACGATCCGCTCAGCCACGGCTGGGCTGACGCCCGGCAGTCGGTCGATCTCCTCGGCGGTCGCCCGGTTGATGTCGAGCGGCCCGGCCGCGCTCTCGATGTACGCAGGTGTGGGGCGGAGTGCCGGCGGCTGCGGCTTCGAGCGTCCCTTCTTCGACTGCTGCGCCAGCGAGCGGCCGGCATCGCGCAGGGCCGCGACATCGATCGGCGTCGCCTGGATCGTGATCGGGCCGGGGCGGTTGAGGAAGCGAGCCACGATCGCGAGCAGCAGCAGGACGGCCAGGAAGCCGACCGCGCGAGCTTCATCCTTGGTCATGGCGGGCAGAATGGAGGTTGTGCCGGGGCAACGGGATAGCGGTTTGGGTAAGGGAGTAGGGGAGTAGGGGTGTAGGCGTGTAGAGGTGAAACGAGTTAAAGTGCGTCGCCCCTACGCTCCGTCCCTACACAGCTATTCCTTGATTGGCCTTTCAAGAAGCGCTAAATTCATGTCCTCTCAACGCTTTCGGCCTTTTTCTTCGAGTTTCTGTGAGTCATTGATGGCGACGACCGCTACGGCAGCTACCGACCGGATCGGCGATCTCCTTGTGCGCGAAGGGTTCATCACCGCGGAGCAGCTCAGCGCTGCGCTGGCGGATGCCCGCAAAGAGAACACCCGGATCGGCTATTCGCTGATCAAGCTGGGGTTCATCGCGGAGGCGGATCTCACGCGCATGCTGGCTCGTCAGTATCGGGTGCCCGCCGTGGACCTCGAGCGCGTCAACGTCGACCCCAAGATCATCAAGCTGGTACCGGCCGACCTTGCGCATAAGCACCTGGTCCTGCCGCTGCGGCGCGTGGGGCGCACGCTCACGCTGGCCATGGCGAACCCGATCGACGTGGCCGCCATCGACGCCCTGAAGTTCGCCAGCCGGCACGAGATCGAGCCGGTCGTGGTCGGCGAGTACACGCTCAAGAACCACCTGTTGCGCTACTATCCGGAACAGCCGAAGCAGGCCGAAGTCGAAGAGAAGGAGCAAAGCAACCTCACGGCGATTCTCGACCAGATCGAGAACGATGAGACTGATCTCGAAGTCATCGAGGAGCAGGACGAGGAGATCAACGTCGCCGCCATGCAGCAGGCGGTCGAGGATGCTCCGGTCGTCAAGCTGATCAACGGCATTCTGACGGACGCCGTGCTGAAAGGCGCGTCCGACATCCACATCGAGCCGTTCGAGAAAGAGATCCGCGTGCGCTACCGCATCGACGGCGCGCTGCACGAGATCATGAAGCCGCCGATGAAGATGAAGGCGGCGCTCACCTCGCGTCTGAAGATTCTTTCCGCCCTCAACATTGCCGAGCGCCGCATCCCGCAGGACGGACGCATCAAGCTGAAGATGAAGAGCAAGGTCGTCGACTTCCGTGTGTCGACGCTGCCGGTCATCTTCGGCGAGAAGATCGTGCTGCGTATTCTCGACAAGGGCAACCTGACGTTCGACCTGACGAACTTCGGGTTCGAGCCCAAGGCGCTGAAGGATTTCATGGCCGGCATCATGAATCCCTACGGCATGGTGCTGGTGACGGGCCCCACCGGTTCCGGCAAGACGACGACGCTGTACTCCGCGCTTTCGAAGGTGAACACCGAAGAGGTGAACATCATGACGGCGGAGGACCCCGTCGAATACCACATCTACGGCATCAACCAGGTGCTGGTCCGCAACGAAGTCGGCATGACCGTCTCGGCGGCGCTCAAGGCGTTCCTTCGGCAGGACCCGAACATCATCATGGTCGGTGAGATTCGAG
>JBQTJO010000411.1:0-7161 GCA_052387015.1 Gemmatimonadota bacterium | reverse complement strand
ATTGGTGCGGGGCCAGGTCGAGGCCTCATATTATCAGCCGATTGGTAGTCAATACGTTGGTCTAGAGGTTTCTGATCCGCCGTTTTTTGACAACTCCACTAACAGTGCCTGCCCTGCGGGCAGATCTTGCCGCTACAGTGATGCAGTGCTCGGACGATACGATTCCAGCGTCGCCCCGTCGGCAGCTACACTTGCAAACACCGAGTGGGCGGAGCAGGACACCGGATCGGTTGTTATTGCTTCCTGGATGGAACAAGGCGAGACGATTGGCGTCGCATCGCCCTTGGCCGGCGATCTTCTGTACAAGACCGGCCAGACTACTGGAAGCACCTACGGGTATGTCACCTCGAGCTGTGTTAGCGCGAATGTATTCGAAACAACGATAACGCTTCTCTGCCAAAGCTTCGTAAACGCTGCGGCATTCCACGGAGACAGCGGGTCTCCGGTATATTACCCGTACTACTTCGGGCAGTTCAATACACTCTACGGTATATTGTGGGGCGGTAGCGCGGTGAAATACGGCGGCGAGGCCGCCGACGGCAATTATTTTGTCTTCAGCCACTGGAACAATGTCATTGCGGAAATCAATAACACGGGCGGTACGCTCGTACCGTAGAGAAACGCGGCTATTGTGTGGGTGTTCGTCTTTGGTCATGGCACTGGCTTGTAGCAGTCCAGTGGAGTTGAACGAAGATAATGAAACGCGAACTATAGACGGAATCACCTACACCGCGACCAGCAGCATAGTCCAGGTGAGTCCGACAGTGGTTCGGTTTAGTGTGACGTTTGGAAACGCCTCTTCGCAGCCGAAAACCGTAAGCATGCTGGCGGGTCCATGTCGAATTCGCGTACGTTCGTTCTCCGATCGCCAACGAACACCCCCTCCAGTCTTCGACGGAGAAGGCATTTGTCCGATTCCGGAAGAGACATTTACGTTAGAAGCAGGACAGAAACGCGAATTCAACGTCGATCGCACGGCTCAACAATTGATTGGGGACGCGCCAGCTGGACATTACTTCTTTACGGCACGCGTGCAGGTCACCGGCTCTGGCATTGTCGAGTTAGCTGCAGGCAATGCGACAGTTACTCCCTAGAACAGTAGTCGTAATCCTTGTTCGTTAGCTAAGTCCTCGGATTTCATAAATACAGTGACATATTAATTAGACTCAGAAGCGGGTTTGTCCCACCTTCGCAGAAGGGAGCGATTCGGTGCCTCGACGCAGCCCGTATACGATCTTGCTCTCAAATGACGAGCTCGAGTATCTGGAGGCGGTGGCGGCGCAGTATACGTCACCATATTGTGCGGTTGTGCGGGCGAAGATCGTGCTCTATGCTGCGCTCGGCATGGAGAATCAAGAGATCGCCGATCGTCTCGATCTGCCACGGCAGGTTGTGAGCAAGTGGCGAAAACGTTTCTGCGAGCGACGAATCGAAGGACTTCAGGACGAACCACGAGCCGGGCGCCCGCCCGGTTTTTCCCCCTCACGTCGTGGTGCATATAAAAAGACTCGCTTGTGAGTTGCCGGCCGAACACGGCCTGCCGTTCTCCCGCTTCAGCGCGCAGGATGTCGGTGCGCTGGTCTATCTCGCAGCCTGGGATGTGCGGCAGGCACGGCATTCGATGTCTTGCGACTAACTTAAAGTCGCCGTAAATTATTGTTCTGCAACTTCTTGCGGAGCCAGAGTGAGAGCAAAAGCCTATCTCCTTCTCGAGGACGGCCGCCAGTTCTTCGGCGAGCCGATCGGGCGTCGCGGCGAGACGCTCGGCGAAGTCGTCTTCAACACCTCGATGACCGGCTACCAGGAAGTCCTCACCGATCCATCGTACGCCGGGCAGATCGTCGTCATGACGTATCCGCTGATCGGCAACTACGGCATCAACTCCCAGGATCCCGAGTCGGCGCGCGTGCAGGTGGCGGGCTTCGTCGTGCGTGAAGTGCCGCCGCGCTTCAGCAACTGGCGCGCCGAGCAGTCGCTCGAGCAGTACCTGGACGCCGCGGGCGTGGTCGCGCTCGCCGGCGTCGACACGCGCGCGCTCACGCTGCACCTGCGCAGTGCCGGCGCTATGCGCGCGGCGATCGCGAGCGCCGACCTGCCGGTGGAGCAGGTGCTCGCGCGCATTCACGCACACCCGCGCATGGAAGGGCTCGACCTGACGTGCGGCGTGTCCACGCCGCAGCCCTACGATGTTGCCGCGGTCGGCACAGAGCAGTTCCACGTGCTCGCCTACGACTTCGGCGTGAAGCGCAATTCTCTGCGCATGCTGGCGGAGCGCGGCGCACGCGTAACGACTGTGCCCTCCACGACGCCCGCCGAAGCGATGCTGGAGCTGAAGCCGGATGGCCTGTTCCTCTCGAACGGGCCCGGCGACCCGGAAGCCGTGGAGCATTCGACCGAGACGATTCGCCGGTTCGCGAAGCACGAGATCCCGACCTTCGGTATCTGCCTCGGCCACCAGCTGACCGCCCGCGCCTTCGGTGGTCACACCTACAAAATGCTGTTCGGCCACCGCGCGGCGAACCATCCGGTCCGGCGGCTGAAGGACGGCGCGGTGGAAATTACCAGTCAAAACCATGGTTTTGCGGTGAGGCGCGGCCCGGGTGACGAGGTCGAAGGAGCGCCCGAGCTGCGGGCCACGCACATCAACCTGAACGACCAGACGATGGAGGGGCTGGAGCACCGGGAGCTGCCGATTTTCAGCGTGCAGTACCACCCGGAAGCGGCGCCCGGCCCGCATGATTCCCTCTATCTGTTCGATCGGTTCGTAGCCGCGATGAAGCGGCGGCAGGGCTGAATCGGGCGCTAGCCGCCCATGGAAAAGCTTGCGCGGCACCGGGTTGCGAGTTAACCTAGGTGCCCGCCCCATATTCATTTACGAGCATTCGCGGGAATCTTCGTGGCCCGGCGGTCCGTCTTTACAATCCTGGTCGTAGCAGTTCTATCGCTGATGGTGCTTTCGGGGCTGGTGCTCGCCGTCATCACAGCGAGCGGCACGGGTGGGCTGACGCTCGGAGATCGAATCGCGGTCATTCCGGTGGAAGGAATCATCGATGATGACCGTGAAGTGCTCGAGAACATACGTCGCGTCCGCGACGACGCCTCGGTCAAGGGCTTCGTCGTGGCGATCAACTCGCCGGGCGGCGCCGTGGGTGCCTCGCAAAGCATCTATCGAGAGATCAGGCGTTTGCGCGAGGAAGACGAGCGTCCGGTGATCGCGGCGATCAACGGCATCGGTGCGTCGGGCGGCTACTACGTCGCGCTGGGCGCGGATTCGATCTACGCCAATCCGGGTGCGATCACCGGCTCGATCGGCGTGATCATGGAATTGCCGAACGTAGACGGGCTGATGCAGAAGGTCGGCGTCGAGATGCAGGTCGTAAAGAGCGCCGAGCACAAGGACATCGGCTCGCCGTTTCGGGGAATGTCGCCGAGCGATCGGGAAGTACTGGGCGCAATGGTGCAGGACGTGTATTCGCAGTTCGTCGAAGTCGTCTCGTCCGAGCGCAAACAGAGTCGCGAGCAGCTGGGCCAGGTGATCGACGGACGCGTGTTGTCCGGCCGCCAGGCGCTGCAGCGCGGCCTGATCGACCGGCTGGGCAACTTCAACGATGCGGTGGCTGCGGCCGGACGGATGGCGGGACTCGGCGACGAGCCGAAACTGCTCTTTCCGCCGGAGGACGATATCACGCTGCTCGATGCGATTCTGGGGCGTGTCGAAAGCTCGGTCGCGGAGCGGCTGGCGTCACCTCTGGAGCGGGCGTCCACACCGCGCGTGAGATTCATAACCCCATGACAACACGGTGCGAGCAACGGTCATCTCGCACTCGTCGCAAGCACTCTTCCAGTAGGGAGGCATCATGACCAAAGCCGATCTCGTCGAGCAGGTAGCCGAGGCGATCGGTCCCGGGATCACCAAGAAGGATTGTGCGCTGGTGGTCGATGGACTGTTGAACGCGATCAAGAAAGCCATGGCGGAGCATTCGCACATCGAAATCCGCGGCTTCGGCACGTTCAAGGTGCGCAAGCGCCGCTCGCGAATGGCCCGCAATCCGCGCACCGGCGATCCGGTAGAAGTCCCGGCCCGTGCGGTGCCGATCTTCAAGCCCTCGAAGGAGCTGCGGGCTGAAGTGTCGCACCAGCAGCATATTCCGGTCTAACCTCCCTAAGCTTTGCAGCAGGTTGCGATAGCGGGTTCCCCCGGGCGCTCGCTATCGCAGCCATCTAACATTTCGGTCTTCTTATCCGTCCAATTCTCAGTGAGCAATCCCGCCGTGCGCCTGGTGCTGCCGATGCCCGACGTCGATGAAGCCGCCCTGCTGGCGCGTGCGCGCTCCGGCGAGGCCGAGGCGGTCGAGCTGCTGGTGCGGTTGCACCTGAAGGCTGTGTACGCAGTGACCGCCCGCCTGCTCGGCGACCGCGATCTGGCCCAGGACGCGGCGCACGATGCGATGCTCAATGCGCTCAGATCGCTGCACCGCTTTCGAGGCGACGCGAGCTTCCGGACCTGGGTCATGCGGATTGCCGTGAACGCCGCGCGCACGATCGGCCGCCGGCGCAGCGCGCGCCGCGAGATTTCGCTGGAGCTGGTGCCGGAGCGTGCGGAAGATGCGCCGGACGCGGCGACGCGCGCGGTGACCAGCGATGAGGCCCGCCGCGCGGCCGCGTTTCTCGCGAAATTGCCGGAAAAGCAGCGGCTGACGGTCTCGTTGCGGGTCCAGCAGGGCTTGAGCTATCGCGAAATCGGGGAAGTGCTGAACTGCACCGAGGGCGCGGCCCGCGTGAATTATCACCTGGGCGTCAGGCGACTCAGGGAGCTGATGAGATGAATCAACTCAATTGCGAATACATCATCGAAGTTTATCCGGACCTCCTGAACGGGGGTCTGGACGCGGCGCGTGCGCTCGAGGTGCGCGCGCATGTTGCCTCATGCGACGAATGCCGGGCCGATACCGCGTTGCTCGACGCGCTTCATGGTGAAGCCGTCCACCTGCCGGATGCACTGCGCGAGCGCGTCGTGCAGGCGGCGCTGCACAGCCGGCCACGCCGGCGCATTTCTGGCGGCGAGCTGGCCATGGTCGCAACGCTGGTGCTGGGCCTGATTGGCGGTGGCCTTCTGATGCGGAAGTCGCCGGCGCCGCCCGCGCCGGAAGCTGAATCGGGTCTCGGCTTCGTGACGGTCGAAAGCGCGATGCTGTCGGGCAAGGCATCGCTGGAGGACTTCACGGTGGAGGAGCTCGAACAGCTCCTGGGAGAGATCGACTCGTGAAGTCGAGTGGGCTGCTTCTCTGTCTGGTGCTGCTGCTGCCGGCCGCACTGCCCGCACAGAATCGGCCGCAGCAGCAGCGTCGTCAGGAGCTGCAGCGCGAGATCGGCGACCGCTTCATGAGGCAGGTCGCGAAACAGTTGCGTCTGGATGAGGCGACCCAATCGAAGCTCGAGCAGCATCTGCGGCAGACCGGCGAGCAGCGCCGGGATCTGGCGGAGCGCTCGCAGATTCTGCGCATTCAGATGGTGCGGGCCGCGCGCGACTCGGCTACAGCCGATGCGGAGCTGCGCCGGCTGCTGAGCGAAGCTACCGCGTTGCGGCAGAAGGAAGAGGATCTCTGGCAGGCCGACCAGGCCTCGCTGGCCCGCATTCTCACGCCGCGCCAGCACGTGCAGTTCGTCTTCCTCTGGCTGCGCTTCACCGACCAGATTCGTGACATGGCCAGCCGACAGGGCCGCCGCTAGTTTTCCTTTCATGCAGGTTCGGCTGCTGCTCTTTGCCAGCTACAGGGACATCGCCGGTTTCGATGAGCTGACGCTCGAGCTGCCGGCCGGGGCGCGCGCGCTCGATGCGGTGGTGCGCCTGCGGGCCAGCCATGCGAGAATTCCGGACTGTCCCGTCGTCGCCATCAACCGGGAGTATGCGTCACTCGACCAGCCCCTGAGCGACGGCGACGAGCTGGCTCTGCTCCCCCCGGTGGCCGGTGGCTGAGCTGCGCGCCTGGATCACCGCCGATCGCATCGGCGCGGAAACCGTTCTGCCGCTGGTCGAAGCGGACGGGCATGGCGCAATCGTCGTCTTTCTCGGGGTGGTGCGCGATCACAGCGAAGGGCGCGCCGTGAGCGGCGTTCACTACCAGGCGTATGCCGAGATGGCGGAGCGCACGTTGCAGGAGATTCTGGCGGAAGCCTTGCGGGAAGTCGGCCCGGCGAAGATCGCGGCCGTTCACCGCACGGGTGAGCTCGAGGTCGGCGATGTCAGCATCGCGATCGCGGTGTCCACACCGCATCGCGCGGAGGCGTTCCAGGGCTGCCACTACGTCATCGAGGAAGTGAAGAAACGCCTCGCCGTCTGGAAGCAGGAGCGCTACGTCTCGGGCGAGAGCGCCTGGGTGAAGGGAGCGGTGCCGCATGCTTGACCAATTCGGCCGGCGCATCGAGTACCTGCGGATTTCGGTCACCGACAAGTGCAATCTGCGCTGCGTGTACTGCATGCCGGAAGCAGGGCTGCCGTGGCTGCGTCATGATGAGATTCTGCGCTACGAGGAGATCGCCGCGATCGTCGCGACCATGGCGCGCATGGGGTTGCGGCGTGTCCGGCTGACGGGCGGCGAGCCGCTGGTCCGGCGCGACCTGGTCAATCTGGTAAGGTTGCTGAGCGGCATCGACGGGCTCGACGACATCGCGCTCTCGACCAATGGCGTGCTGCTGGCCGAGCAGGCCGACGCGTTGCGGGCGGCGGGTGTCCGGCGCGCCAACATCTCGCTGGACTCGCTGCAGCCGGACCGGATCGACGCGATCGCGCGCCGGCCCGGTGCGCACGCCCGCATCTTCGAGGGTCTGGCCGCCGCCGAGCGCGTCGGTTTCGAGCCGCTCAAAATCAACGTCGTTGTAATGCGCGGGCGCAACGACGACGAACTGGAGGATTTCGCGCGCTCGACTATCGAGCGGCCCTGGCACGTGCGCTTCATCGAGGTCATGCCGGTCGGCGAGAATCTGGATATCTCGGCACACGAGTACGTCGCTGCGAGTGAGATGCTCGGCCGCCTGCGCCGGATCGGAGCGCTGGCTCCGGTGGCTGGACCCGCCGGCAACGGGCCGGCGACGTACTTCACGTATCCGGGCGCGCGCGGTACGGTCGGCGTCATCACGCCGATGAGCCACAATTACTGCGCT
>JBQTJO010000410.1:0-2849 GCA_052387015.1 Gemmatimonadota bacterium | reverse complement strand
ACCATGGACTGGATGGACATACAGTAATCGCCTATAGTGGCGCCATGGCAGCGAGGGCGGCGTTCGACAAGCTGAACGAGCGGCAACGGGAGGCCGCGGCGTTCGGTGCGGGGCCGCTGCTGATCATCGCAGGCGCCGGCACCGGCAAGACCAATACGCTCGCGCACCGTGTCGCGCACCTGGTGCTCGAAGGCGTGAGCCCGCAGCGCATCCTGCTGTTGACGTTTACCCGTCGCGCGGCGCTCGAAATGACACGCCGCGCGCAGAGAATCGTCGGCGAGGTGCTGAGAGACGTGCGGCTGCCCTGGTCGGGAACGTTCCACTCGGTGGCCAATCGCCTGATCCGCAAGCATGCTGCTCGCCTCGGGCTGGATGCCGGCTTCAGCGTGCTCGATCGCGGGGACGCGGCCGATCTGATCGACGTCGTGCGCTACGAGCTCGAATACTCGAAAACCGAGAAGCGCTTCCCGCGCAAGGACACCTGCCTAGCGATCTATTCGCATCGGGTGAATACGCTCGCTGCGCTCAAGCATACGCTGGACAGCGTCTTTCCCTGGTGCGCGCAGTGGGAGGAGGAACTGACGCGGCTGTTCCGCGCGTACGTCGACCGCAAGCTCGCCAGCCATGCGCTCGATTACGACGATTTGCTGCTCTATTGGGACGCGATCATGGCCGATCGCGCGCTCGCGTCCGAGATCAGAGCGCTGTTCGACCACGTCCTGGTCGACGAGTACCAGGACACCAATGTGCTGCAGGCGAGGATTCTGAAGGCGCTGCGGCCCGACGGCGCAGGCGTGACCGTGGTGGGAGACGATGCGCAGGCGATCTATTCGTTTCGGGCGGCGAGCGTGGAGAACATCCTCGGCTTTCCCGCGCAGTACGCGCCGGCCGCTTCGGTCGTTACGCTCGAGCAGAACTACCGCTCGACGCAGGGCGTCCTCGATGCGGCGAACGTGCTGATCGCCGAAGGCACCCGGCAATATCGCAAGACGCTGCAGGCGCGGCGTGGGCAGGGCCGTCCGCCACGCTATGCAACGGTGCCGGACGACCAGGGACAGGCGTCGTACGTCGTGTCGCATGTGCTGGATGCACGCGAGCGCGGCATGCTGCTCAAGCGTCAGGCGGTTCTTTTCCGCAGCTCGCACCACAGCGACCTGCTGGAGCTGGAGCTCGTGCGGCGGAACATTCCGTACGTGAAGTATGGCGGTCTCAAGTTTCTCGAAGCCGCGCACGTGAAGGATCTGCTCGCCGTGTTGCGCTGGGCCGAGAACCCGAAGAACGGCATCTCGGCGTTTCGCGCGCTGCAGCTGCAGCCCGGCATCGGGCCGGGACTCGCGGCACGAATGTTCGCGCAGTTCGAGGCCGGCGCGTACGCCTGGAGCGCACTGACCAGCTATTCAACCGAGTTCGACTCGTTGATGCGCTCGCTTGGGCGGCCCGAAGAGCCGTGGCCGGGGCAATTGCAGCGCGTCCGGGAGTGGTTCGAGCCGCAGCTGGAGCGTATCTACGACGCGGCCCAGGTGCGCAGCGGCGACTTGCTGCAGCTCGAGCGCATCGCGCAACAGTTCGCTACGCGCGAGCGGTTCCTGACCGAGCTTGCGCTCGATCCGCCGCAGGCGACGAGCGACCTTGCCGGGCAGCCGCTGCTGGATGAGGACTACCTTGTGCTGTCGACGATTCACTCGGCGAAGGGACAGGAATGGGACGCGGTGTACGTGCTCAATGTCGCCGACGGAAATTTCCCGTCGGAATTCTCCACCAGCCGTCCCGACCTGGTCGAGGAGGAACGTCGCCTGCTTTATGTCGCCATGACGCGGGCGAAGACGGATCTGCACCTGATCGCACCGCTGAAGTACTACGTGACGCAACAATCCAGAATGGGCGATCGGCATGTCTATGGCGCGAGGAGCCGGTTTGTCACCCCGGCCGTGATGGCATGCTTCGAGCAGGTTTGCTGGCCTGAGGGCAGCCAGGGAGCCGGGCCGGGCCGTTCAGCGGTCGCACCGTCGGTCGATGTAGCGGGTCAGCTACGCGGGATGTGGGCATAGGCCGGAAAGCCTCGCGCGTTGTAGGTGAATTCGGCGGTGGATCACGGCAGACTTGCAGAACCGCACCCCCGCCCCCACTTGGCCCGGGAAGGAGACCGAATGAATATCTGGCCCACGCAGCCGAAGGCTCTGCAGAACGAGCAGCCGAGCGACGGTGCGCCCATTCCGGCGCCCGAGCGCAAGACCGGGAAGGTAAAACCGATTCCCGACGACGCGCTCATCCTGATCCCGCTGCGCAACTCGGTGCTGTTCCCGGGAACGATTGCACCGCTCGCGATCGGCCGCGCGTCGTCCGTCGCCGCGCTGCAGGAAGCTGCGCGGACGGACAGCCGGATCGGTTTCCTGCTGCAGCGCGAACGGGACAAGAACGAGGTCGGCCCGATCGACCTCTATTGGGTCGGCAGCGTCGGCGAGATTCTGCGGCACGTCGCCGTTCCCGAGGCGGCACATCATCTGGTCGTGCAGGGACAGACGCGCTTCTGCGTACGCGAATTTCTCGAGGGCTGGCCGTTCCTGGTAGCGCGCGTCGCGATGATCGAATCGGCGGAGCAGGATGGGCCGGAAATCGAAGCCCGTTTCATGCAGCTGAAGGAACAGGCGGTCGAAGCGATCCACTTGCTGCCGAACGCGCCCGAGGAGCTCGCGAGCGTGGTCCAGGCAGTGACCTCGCCGGGCCTGCTCGCCGACATGGTCGCCAACCTGCTCGACATCACCAACGAGCAGAAGCAGGAAGTCCTCGAGAGCTTCGATCTGCGGCGGCGGCTGGACCTCGTGCTCGCGCACCTGGCGGAGCGCGTGAGC
>JBQTJO010000409.1:0-10489 GCA_052387015.1 Gemmatimonadota bacterium | reverse complement strand
GGACATGGCGCGCAAGGGCTGGCTCGAGGCGTCCGATGTCGTGAATGCCTGGACCTTGCCACTCGTCCGCAAGTTCTTGCGGACGCGAAGGACGCAGGGTTGAAAAACAAGGGCGCAAAGAAAAAGCGGGCAACTGCGAAGCTGCGGGAAGGTCCGGAGCAGAAACGCACGCGCACCAGGGAGATCATCAAGCGGCTCAAACGAGCGTATCCGGACGCGCGCTGCGCGCTGGACTATCGCAATCCGTACGAGCTGCTGGTCGCGACCATTCTCTCCGCGCAGTGCACGGATGCGCGCGTCAATATGGTGACGCCGGCTCTCTTCGAGCGCTATCCGGCGGCGGCCGCGCTTGCGGACGCGAAGACCGAAGAGCTGGAGGACCTGATCCGCTCGACCGGTTTCTTCCGCAACAAGGCGAAGAGCCTGCTGGGCATGTCCAATGCGGTGGTGGCAAGGCACGGCGGCGAGATCCCGGACGGGATGGAAGCGCTGGTGCAGCTGCCCGGCGTCGGCAGGAAGACGGCGAACGTGGTGCTCGGCAACGCGTTCAACCAGAACGTCGGCGTGGTTGTCGACACGCATGTATCGCGGGTCTCGGGGAGGCTCGGCCTCACCGCCGAGACGGATCCCGTCAAGATCGAGCAGGATCTGATGAAGCTGCTGCCGCGCAAGGACTGGACACTGGTAGCGCATCTGTTCATCGCGCACGGGCGCGCAGTCTGCAAGGCGCCCACGCCAAAATGCGAGGTTTGCGTGTTGAATGACATTTGCCCCAGCTCACGGGTGTGATGGCGGCCAGGTACAAGGATCGGGACGAATTCGCGGTCGCGCTGCGCCTGCGCACGCTGCCTTACGCGGTGGTATGCGCGCTGCTCGCGTTGGCCGCAGGTCTGCTGCTCGGATACTCGATCTTCGTGACGCTGATCGCGACGTTACTGGCGGGTGCCGCCGGCTTCTGGCTGCCGTTGCTGCTTGGCGAATACAGCGGACGCGCCGGTGCCAGCGTGTACATGTCGGGCGGCTCGAGCACGCCGGCGGTTCGTGAGTACTCGCTCGCCGATTCGCTGGTCGCACGCGGTCAGCTCGAGCAAGCCGCGCAAGCGTACGAGCTGCTCGCCGGCGATCATCCTGATGATCCGGAGCCACGCATTCGGCTGGCGCGGCTGCTGCGCGACCGCATGGCGCGCGCCGAAGCCGCGGCGGAGTGGTTTCGCAAAGCTCTCGCGATCAGGAGCATCGATACCGCGCGTGAGGCCGCGCTGCTGCGCGAGATCAGTGAGCTTTATACGCACAAGCTGCGCACGCCCAACAAGGCGCTGCCTTATCTCGCGCGTCTGGCGGCAAAACATCCGCACGATGCGAGCGGGCAATGGGCGCGCGCCGAAGCCGCGGCAATCAAGCGCGCGCTGCGGGAAAATCCGGATGGTTGAAACGCTGGCCGGCTCGCGCAGCCCTTTTCTTCAGCATGGCGCGCAACAGCCGGTGCGCTGGCTGCCCTGGAGCGGCGCGGCGTTCGAGCGGGCGCGCCGCGAGAACAAGCCGGTGCTGCTCGACATTGGCGCGGTCTGGTGCCACTGGTGCCACGTGATGGACCGCGAGAGCTACGAGGACCCTGCCACCGCGGAGCTGATCAACGAGCTGTTCGTGCCGGTCAAAGTGGACCGCGACGAGAGACCCGACGTCGACGCGCGCTATCAGCGGGCCGTACAGACCTTGACCGGCCAGGGCGGCTGGCCGCTCACCGCGTTCCTCACGCCGGACGGCGACACCTACTACGGCGGTACCTACTTCCCTCCGACCGATGCATACGGCCGGCCTGCTTTCAAACGCGTGCTCGCCGAAGTCGCGCGCGTCTGGCGCGACGAGCCGCAGCGCGCGCGCGAGGCGGTCGAAGGCATCCAGCAGCGGCTCGCCACGTATGCACAGGCCGAAGCACAAGCGGGCGAGATCGCGCGCGCGCTGGTCGAGCAGACCGTCGAGGAGCTGGCGGAGAGCTTCGACTTCCGGTACGGCGGCTTCGGCCGCGCACCGAAATTCCCGAACAGCGGCGCGCTCGCGCTGTTGATCGACCACCAGATCGACACCGGCCACGACTGGAGCCGTCGAATGGTGGTAGAGACGCTGAACGCCATGGCGCGCGGCGGCATCTACGATCAGCTGGGCGGCGGCTTCCATCGCTACTCGACCGATGCGCGCTGGATCATCCCGCATTTCGAGAAGATGGCGTACGACAACGGGCCGCTGCTCGAGAATTACGCGCGTGCTTGCGCGGTACTGGGTGATCCGCTGTACGAGGAAATCGTTCGAGGCATCGTCGCACACTACCAGGACATCGCGCCCGACGTGCTCGCGGCGGGCGGCTTTCCCGCATCCCAGGATGCGGATTTCAGTCCGCACGACGACGGCGATTACTGGACCTGGACGGTCGAGGAAATGGCGGCGGTGCTGAACGAGGACGAGCTGGCGACCGCGGTGCGCCACTTCGGTGTTGAAGATGCCGCGAGCGCGATGCATCGGGATGAGAGTCGGCACGTGCTGTACCGAGCCAGCGGAGGCGGAGGCGGAGGCGGAGGCGGAGGCGGAGGCGGAGGCGGGATCGCTACGATAAAAGCAAAGCTGAAGCGCGCGCGTGACCAGCGGCCGCAGCCGTACGTCGACAAGACCGTGTATACCGGCTGGGCCGCGCTGGTCGCATCCGGCTTCATCGCAGCGGCGCGTCATGCCCACCTGCAACCGGCCGGCGAGATCGCGCTGAAGGCGATCGATCGCATCTGGACGGACTCGTTCGACCCGCAGCGCGGCATCGCGCACCGGCTGGCGGATCGGGAAGCGGGTGAGTACCTGGAGGATCAGGCTTTCGTGCTGCAAGCGTTGCTCGATCTGTTCGAGCTCACGCAGCAGACCCGCTGGCTGGAGCGCGCCGCGACGCTCGCCCGGCTGACGGCGCAGCTCTATCAGGATCCGACGGGCGCGTTCCGGGACCGCCCGCGCGACGCGAGCGCGGCTGCCGCAACGCTCGACGAGCCGCATTACCCGATTGCGGATGCGCCGACGCCGGCGGGCAATGCAGTCATGGCGCTCTCGCTCGTGCGGCTGCACGCACTGAGCCAGGATCAGAGTTTCGCGGATCGCGCGGAAACGATTCTGGCCGCGTTCGCAGGCTCTGCGGGGCGGCTGACGACGGCTGCGGCGACCTACGTGCGCGCGGTCGACTGGTTCACGGCCGGCAGTACGAGCATCGTGATCGTCGGTAATGGCGCGGCCGCCGAAGATGCGCTCTTCCGGGCCGCCCTCTCGTGCTACCGGTCTCGCACCGTAATTCGCTACTTTGCCGCCGAAACGGTCGACGCGCAGCAACTCGCGCCGGAGCTGCGCGCCATGGTGACGGCGGCTGCGCCGCGCGCGTACGTTTGCGCGGGCCGCAGCTGTGCCGCGCCGGTCAGCGACGCCGAGACGCTTCTGCAAGTGCTCCGAACCTTCAGGGGATGACATGCCAACCCGCGAAGACGCGCTGCAGCTGTTGCACGAGTGGGTGCCGAATCCGCTGCTGCGCAATCATATGAAAGCGGTCGAAGCCGCCATGCGCTGGTACGCGCGCCGGCGCGGTGCCGACCAGGAAGAGTGGGGTCTGGCCGGTCTGCTGCATGACATGGATTGGGAGAAGTATCCGGAAGAGCATCCTTGGCGCGCGGTGGAAGAGCTGCGTGCGCGCGGCTACAGCGAGCCGATCCTGCACGCGATTCTCGCGCACCGGGCGGATTTCACGCACGAGGAGCCGGAGACCGACCTCGACAAGCATCTGCTCGCCTGCGATGAGCTGACCGGACTGATCACCGCGACTGCGTACATGCGCCCGGCCGGCATCGACGATCTGACCGCGAAATCGGTCGCGAAGAAGATGAAAGACAAGGCGTTCGCGCGTGGCGTCAATCGGGAGGACGTGACCAACGGCGCGGCGCTGATCGGCGTGGAGCTGAACCAGCACATCACCAATGTCATCGAGGCGATGCAGGGCATTGCCGGAGAGCTGGGGCTGACGGCAGCGCAGCGCGGCAGCTTGCCGTGAAGGTCGCCGCGCCTATATTCCGCGCGTCAATTTCTGGAGGCACAATGCGTAAATGCTGGGCGCTCGTCGCGCTGCTCGCAGCCGGCTGCGGCGATCCCGACACGATCGATGATCGCGGCTACACCAAAGCGCCGCTCGAGAAGCCGACCGTGCTGGTGCAGGGCGAGCCGGCCAGCGCGATGGACCGGCTGGGCGATCCGATCTATCCGGAGGCTCCGGTCATCGAGATCGAGGAAGCAGCCGAGCCGCAGGATGGTGAGGCGCCGCAGCCTGGCGCGCAGCCGAAGGTGGGGGCCGTACCGGAGGGAGCCAGCGCGGCCGATGTCGAGGCGGGCAGCAAGATCTTCAGCTCGACCGGCAACTGCTTCACATGTCACGGGCAGAATGGCGCCGGCACCGGCCTGGCGCCCGCGCTGAACGATGCGAAGTGGATCAACATCGACGGCAGCTTTGCGTCGATTCAGCAGATCATAGCGGCGGGCGTGCCGGCGCCGAAGGAGCATCCGGCGCCAATGCCGGCGAAGGGTGGAGCGCCACTGACGGATCAGCAGGTCAGGCAGGTCGCGGCGTACGTCTACTCGCTCTCACATTAGCGGCGGTCGCGGCCGCAGAGCTTTCCGAAACAGGGAGAGCTGCTCGTTCTCATCCAGTTCGCGCGCACGCTCGAGCGCGATCCCCGGCGGCACATGCCAGCCGACGCCGGTGATCAGGAGATCGTGCGAGCCGACGCGGCCGTCGCGCCGGAAGAGCAGGGCATTGTGCCAGGTGCCGTCGTGGTCCGGTTCCGAGCGTACCCAGATCTGATAGCGCTGACCCTCCACGAACATCACGCCTAGCTGCTCTTCCACGCTGGTCGAGTCCATAACGTCTCGCTCTCGCGCTCCCGCGCTGGTTACTGCACCCGCGCGATTTTCACTCTCATGTCCGCCGGGAAGCCCGCACCCGCGAGGCCCCTGAACTCGAGCAGCTGTTTGTTGGTCGAGTTGCCCGTCACTTCGAACACCGCGAAGCCGCCACCGTGAACGGCGGAGACATCGATCACGAAACTGCCGAGGCTCGCCGGCCGCACCTTGAGCGGCTGCGACTTCGTGAAGAAGCCCTGCGCCGCGAAATCCGCGTTCAAACCTCTGAACACGTCGCGTGTGTTCCAGCTCACGATCGCATGCTTCGGGTCCTTGGCGGCAAAATTCGGGTAGTCGTCGAGCGCGAGCGCGAGCGCGAAATCGCTCATCAGGTCGGCAAACGGCTTGCCGGTCCGCGCTTCCAGATTCGCCGTGCCCGGTGCCACCATGTCGCGATTCATCGCGAGCAGGAAGGCCGCTTCCGACGCCGCGTACGTGTCGATTACCCAGCGCAGCAGCAGCCAGCCGCTGCCGTAGAAATTAAAATCGTTCGGGTCCGCGGCGCCGATCGCGGAGAACGCCTCCGGATTCTCCAGATAATTGTAGACGAAGAAGAAGTGATCCAGCAAGGAGCGCGGCCTGGTCGGCTGACACTGCGGCCAGCTGGGGTTCGGCGCCGGCCGCACCTCGCAGTAGATGCTGCTCAGGTAATCGGCGTTGCCGCGCTGCCGATAGCCGAATACGGTGCGTGCCCACAGCTCTTCGGCCATCATGGCGGAAGCTTCCTCGAGCCAGGTGTTGCGGTCGAAATAATCGGGGGGCAGCACGAGCGGGCTGGCGAACTTCTCCGCGAAGCTGGTGATGTGCTTGACCTCGTGCACGATGACGGTGCGCACGCGGCGCGCCCAGTCCTCGATCGTGCCGGTCGCGAAGCCGGCGTCCGGACTGGTTGGCGCGCGCGCGTAGAAATATTCGCCGACGTTGCTCGCCGCACACGAGCCGGTCGGAAAGAAATCGCCGCTCGTCACGAATCCGGCGATGCCGCCGTCCTGCAGCGCGTTCACGACCGGCGAGAAGACCATGAAGATGCGGCCGTTCTGATCGGTCTGATCATCCATCGCGAGCGGATTGCCGTAATTGGCCTCCAGGATCGGATACATGACCTGGTCGAATTCCTGGCCGACCGCGCGGATGCGGTCGTCGAACTCGCCTGCGAGGGCCGACGCGCTGTCCTCCAGCATGACCGCTTTGGCGCCGACGTAGACGACGCGCGCGCGAATCTGCGCCGCGCTCGAGATCGCGCACAGGTTGTTGAAGTTGCGCGGGATCTTGATGGAAAGCATGTCGCCGACATTCGGCAGCGGCGCACGCTGAACCGCCTGGGCGGAAATGCGCGCCTGCGCGCGCTGCGCGGGCGCGAGCCGCTGGATCAGCTCCAGATTCGCGCCTAGCAGACCGGTGTGCGCGCGCGCGCCCGCTTCCAGCTCTTCCAGGTAGCGCGCCTGTGCGGCCGGCAGCGCCTGCCCTCGCGCGGCCGCAATGGGTCGAGGCGCGCTGCCGGCGGTTACCGTGCCGCCGCCGGCGCCCCGCAGCCGGAACGCGGCAATCGAGGTCGGCGTCGTATTCGTGTTCGAAACCGCGACCACGTACTTCTGCGCGCCGGTGCTGTTGGTGACGAGACACAGACTGGCAGTGGTGGGCAGGATCGAGACGACGTCGCCCACCGCGAGCGCGCGTTCCTCGCAGGCCATCGCACTGCCCTGCACATCGACGGTGAAGCTGCCGGACGTGGCGCGCAGCGTTTGCGGGCCGGAGGCGCCCAGGCGCCAGGCCGCGCGCGCGCTGCCGTCCGCGCCGGTCGTTCTGGTGGCGGGACTCACCGTGCCGCCGCCGGCGGTCACGGCGAAGGCGACGGTCGCGCCCGCTATCGGATGATTGAAGCGGTCGGTCAGCTTGAGCGCAATCGAATCGGAGACGTCGAATCCGGCGGCGCTGCTGCCGACCGCGCTCGAGCTCTGCGTCATGCTGGTGGGCGGCCCGGCCTTTACGGTCGCCGTGAACACCGCGGGCGCGAGCAGCCCGGTCACACGTGCTTCGGCGCGCGCATTGCCGAGCGAGGCGCCCATTACCCAGGTGACGGACGCGAGGCCTTGCGCGTCGGTCGTGTCGGTCGCCGAGCTGAGCGTGCCGCCCCCCGCCGACACGGTAAACGTGACGATCGCTTTCGGCACCGGAATGCCCTTGGCGTCCTCGACTTTCACGCTCAGCGGCGCTGCGAGCGCTTCGCCGGACTGCCCCTCCTGCCCGCTGCCCGAGACCACGCTCAGCACGGCCGGCGGGCCCGCCCTGGGCGGACCCGAGGAATCGGAGCCGCACGCCAGCGCGCCGAAAACGAGCAGGATGAGTGGGGAGCGCGCGCCGCTCCAGCGAATGCGGTTCATGCGATGACCTTGCCGGGTGACTGCGAAGGGGAGTCCAAAATAATTGTACCATCACGCACGGTTCAATGTAACTCCGTTCCATGTCCACTTGCAGCCCTCCCGATATTGGGCGAGTTTTGGGCGGTTTATGCCTAAACGCGAGGACATTCAGAGCATTCTGCTGCTCGGCTCCGGCCCGATCGTCATCGGGCTGGGCTGCGAATTCTACTACTCCTGCACCCAGGCCTTGCGGGCGCTCGGCGAAGAGTGCTACCGCGTCATTCTCGTCAACAGCAATCCGGCCACCATCATGACGGACCCGGAGCTCGCCGACCGGACCTACATCGAGCCGATCACGGCTGAATGGGTGGAGCGGATCATCGCGACCGAGCGGCCGGACGCCGTGCTGCCGACCAGGGGCGGGCAGACGGCGCTCAATGTCGCGCTCGAGCTGCACGACAGTGGTGTGCTCGCGAAATACGACGTCGAATTGATCGGCGCCGATGCGCGCGCGATCCGCATGGCGGAGGATCGCGAGCAGTTCTCGGATGCGATGGGTCGCCTCGGGCTGAGAGTCGCGCACGGCGGTTTCGCGCGCGCGCTCGACGACGCGCTCGACATCATCGAGAGCGTCGGTTATCCGGCCATTATCCGGCCGTCGTTTACGCTGGGCGGAACCGGCGGCGTCAACGCGTACAATCTGGAAGAATACAAGGAAAAGGTCGTGCGCGCGCTCGACCTCTCGCCGATTCGCGAAGTCCTGATCGATCGATCCGTGATCGGCTGGAAGGAATACGAGCTGGAAGTCATGCGCGACGGCGGCGACAACGTCGTCATCGTCTGCTCGATCGAGAACATCGATGCGATGGGCGTACACACCGGCGACTCGGTCACGGTCGCGCCCGCCCAGACGCTCTCGGATGTCGAGTATCAGAAGCTGCGCGACGCCGCGATCGCGATCATTCGCGAAATCGGCGTGGAGGCGGGCGGCTGCAACATCCAGTTCGCGGTCAGCCCGGCCACCGGTGAAATGCTGGTCGTCGAGATGAACCCGCGCGTCTCCCGGTCCTCTGCATTGGCATCGAAAGCGACCGGCTTTCCCATTGCGCGCATCGGCGCCAAGCTCGCGGTCGGCTATCTGCTCGACGAGCTGCCGAACGACATCACGAAATCCACGCCGGCCTCCTTCGAGCCTACGCTCGATTACGTGGTGGCCAAGTTTCCGCGCTTCGCCTTCGAGAAGTTTCCGACCGCGGATCCCACGCTCGGCGTGCAGATGAAAGCCGTAGGCGAGTCGATGGCAATCGGCCGCACGTTCAAGCAGGCATGGCAGAAGGGACTGCGCGGTCTGGAAATCGATCGCGCCGGCTGGGACATCGCCGCGCGTCCCAAGGATGACGGCCTGCCGGACGATTCGGTCGAGACGCTGCGCGCGGCGTTGCGCCGGCCCACGGCCGAGCGTCCGTTCCAGATCAAACGCGCGCTGCTCGCCGGCATCAGCGTCGATGAAGTCGCCCAGCTCACCGCCATCGATCCGTGGTTCATCGCGCAGCTCAGGGAATTGATCGAGGCGGAGCAGTGGTATCGTGCTCTGGACGACGTCGGCATGGACGATCTCCGGTTCATGAAGCGGCTCGGCTTCTCCGATCGCCAGCTCGCTTCGCTGCGTGGCAAGTCGGAGCGTGACGTGCGGGAACGCAGGCATGCGCTCGGCGTGAGACCGACATACCACATGGTCGACACGTGCGCCGGCGAGTTTCCCGCCGCGACGCCGTACCTGTACTCCTCCTACGAAGAGCACAGCGAGGCGCCGCCCAGCGATCGCAAGAAGATCATCATCCTCGGCAGCGGGCCGAACCGCATCGGCCAGGGCATCGAGTTCGACTACTGTTGCGTGCAGGCCGCGCTCGCGCTGCGCGACGACGGTTTCGAGACCATCATGGTCAACTCGAATCCGGAGACCGTCTCCACCGACTTCGACATTTCCGACAAGCTGTACTTCGAGCCGCTCACGCTGGAAGACGTGCTCGAGATCGTGGAGCGCGAGCAGCCGCTCGGCGTGATCGTGCAGCTGGGCGGCCAGACGCCGCTGAAGCTGGCCAAATCTCTTTATGAGCTCGGCGTGCCCATCCTGGGCACTTCTGTGGATGCAATCGACAGGGCGGAGGATCGGGATCGGTTCGCTGCTCTCTGTCGCGAGATCGGCGCCTCCGTACACCCAAACGGCATAGCAACATCAACCGCAGAGGCCGCGGAGATTGCGGAGAGAATCGGCTATCCGGTGCTGGTGCGGCCATCCTACGTGCTGGGTGGCAGAGCGATGGAGATCGTCTACGATCAGCCCTCGCTGCTCGACTATTTCGAGCGCGCCGTGCGCGCCTCGCCGAATCATCCGGTACTGGTGGATCGCTTCCTGGAAGACGCGTTCGAGGCCGATGTCGATGCATTGAGCGATGGCGAGCGCGTCGTCATCGCGGGCGTGATGCAGCACATCGAGGATGCGGGCGTACACTCCGGCGATTCCGCCTGCGTGCTGCCGCCGTACCTGCTCAAGGAGCACGAGGTCGAGCAGATGCGTGCGCTCACGCGGCGCTTCGCGCAGGAGCTGGGCGTGATCGGACTGATCAACGTGCAGTACGCGATTCGCGACGGCATCGTCTACGTGCTGGAAGTCAATCCGCGCGCATCACGCACGGTGCCATTCGTATCGAAGGCGACGGGCGTGTCCTTCGCGCGGCTGGCCGCATCCGTCATGGCGGGCAAGCCGCTCTCGGAGATCGACGTCTCGGATGAGCCGCCGCCGGCCGGCGTGTCGGTCAAGGAAGCGGTGTTCCCGTTCAACAAGTTCGACGTCGACATCATTCTCGGCCCGGAAATGCGCTCGACCGGCGAGGTGATGGGCATCGACGAGTCGTTCGGCATGGCATTCGGCAAAGCCGAGCTGTCGGCAGGCATGGCGATCCCGTCCGAGGGCACACTGATCGTGACGGTGAACGAGCACGACAAGCCCAACGCGGTGCCGATCGTGCGCCGCTTTCACGATCTGGGCTGGAAAATTCTGGCGACCGGCGGCACCGCGAAGTACCTGCGCGCGCGCGGCATTCCGGTGCAGACCGTGTTCAAGGTGAACGAGGGCAGGCCCAACATCGTGGACCTGATCG
>JBQTJO010000408.1:0-2751 GCA_052387015.1 Gemmatimonadota bacterium | reverse complement strand
AGTCAGCTTGGAGCGAAATGGGTGGTCAGCTTCGAGCGAAACGGGTGGTCAGAATCGAGCGGAATACGCAACCCGTTGACCAGTCTCTCGAATTGTGCGAAATTACTAGTCTTTGCCGTGACTTGGACTCGTATAGCGAGAAGAACCATGGGACAGCCTACATACAAGCCGCACAACCGGAAGCGGAAGAACAAGCACGGTTTCCGGGCGCGCATGAAGACGGCCGCCGGCCGCGAGGTGCTCAACGCCCGCCGCAGGAAGGGGCGCAAGCGCCTGTCGGTCACGGTAGGGTCGAAGTAGCGACGACGCGTGCGCCGTGAACACTCGACACCCGGACTCGGCCGGGTCGGAGGTTCGCGGTAAGGGCGCCGCCGGCCGGCAGCGCCTGCCACGCACCCGTCGCATCACGAGCAGCCGCGAAATCCGTTCTTTGTTTCAACGGGGGAAGAGGAGCAGGACGGCCCATTTGGACGTCTTCGACTCCGCTTCCCCTTTCGCATATGCGCGAGTCGGTGTGGTCGTCCCGAAGCACCGGCGGACCGCAGTGGAACGGAATCGGTTAAAAAGAAGACTGCGCGAGCTGCTGCGGCTGGAAATCATGCCGCGGCTGCAGGGCGCCGATGCCAGCGCCGACGTGCTCGTGCGAGCGCGCAAGGAAGCGTACCTGGCGACCTTCTCGCAATTGCGCGATGAGCTGATCGCCTGGGCGGAGCGGAAATGGTCACGCGGCTCCTGATCGGTACGATCACGGTTTATCAGAAGGCGATCTCGCCGATGCTGCCGGCCGCGTGCCGCTACACACCCACCTGCTCGCAGTACGCAAAGGATGCACTGCGCAAATATGGCGCGGTGAAAGGAAGCTGGATGGCCGCGCGGCGGTTGCTCCGCTGCCATCCCTGGGGAGGTCACGGGTACGATCCAATACCCTGAAACGGTTGATACATGCAAAGCGGAAGATTCATCCTGGCGGTCGTTCTCATGATCGCCGTTGTTGTCATAACCAATGTGTTGTTTCCGCCCGTGCCGCGCACTCGCCCAACCGAAGCGCGCGATACGGTTACACAGGCCCCGCCGGCGGCTGCGCAACCCGATGTCGGGGTGGTCGCCCCGCCGACGCAGGTCGCGCCGCCCAGTCGTGGCGATACGGTCGTCGTCGAATCCGGATTGTACCGTTACGGCATCTCGACCCTGGGCGCCGGCATTGTATCCGCCGAGATGCTGCATTGGGAGTCGTACACGCGCGAAGGACCGGTGCAGCTGGCGCCGCGCTATCCGGGAGGCCTGCTGAGCTACCGCGTGCAGATCGGCGAGCAGCAGGTCGATCTCGCAAAGCTCTCCTTCACGCCATCGACTCGCTACCTGCGTCTCGAAGAGGGTGGCCAGGCGCGCACGCTGCGGCTCACGCACAGCAGCTCGAGCTACGGCGTCATCGAAATGCGCTACGAATTCGAACCCGACAGCTACGTCGCAGACGTGAGCATCGCCGTGCGCGGCACCGTGGCGCCGCCGAGCCGCATGCTGCTCGATTTCGGCCCGCGGCTCGCCATCAACGAAGCACGCGCGGCGGAAGACGAGCGCTCGCTCGCCTACGTCGTCAACAGCCAGCAGAACGGCATTCAGAGCGTGCCGCTGCGCAGCGTGAAGAATGAACGCGTCGAAGAGGGCCCGCTCGATTGGGTGGCGCTCAAGAATAAATACTTCGTGGCTGCCGCGCTCGTCGCCAGCGATGCGGATGCGCGGCCGTTCGGCGGCGTGCTCGCCGCGCCGTTCGTAGCCGAAAAGTTCGCGGCGCACGTCTCCGCTTCGCTCCAGCCCGGCAGCGACAACACGTTCGGATTCCGCCTCTACATCGGTCCGCAGGAGTACGATCGGCTGAACGCGCTCGGCCACCGGTTCCAGGATGTGAATCCGTACGGCTGGCGCGTCTTCCGGCCGATCATTCGACCGCTCGGCCATTTCATCACGTGGATGCTGCTGAGCATGCACGAGGCCCTCGCCCTCACCTATGGCTGGATCCTGATTCTGTTCGGCGTGATCGTGCGTCTGCTGCTGTGGCCGCTCAATGCAAAAGCAATGCGCTCGCAGATGAAGAACATGGAGCTACAGCCGATCATCAAGGAGATTCAGACGAAGTACAAGAATCAGCCCGAGGTGATGCAGCGCGAGATGCTCAAGCTGTACAAGGAAAAGGGATTCAATCCAATGGGCGGCTGTCTGCCCATGCTGATTCCGTTTCCCGTGCTGATCACGCTGTTCTTCGTATTCCAGAGCTCGATCGAGTTCCGCGGCGTGCCATTCCTCTGGCTGCCGGATCTCTCACGCGCGGACCCGTATTACATCCTGCCGATCATTCTCGGCGCGACCATGCTGTTGCAGCAATGGATCAGCATGAAGACGATGCCGCCGAATCCGCAGATGAAGCTCATGCTGTGGTTCATGCCGTTGTTCATGGTGATAATTTTCCTGAATCTCGCATCGGGACTGAATCTGTACTACGCGGCGCAGAACGTTCCGGGCTTCTTCCAGCAGATACAGCTGACGAAGGAACGGGAGCGCTATCAGAAGCAGAAGACGGCATGATTGCGATGAGAGCGATGGGAGCGATTGGGAGCGATTGGGAGCGATGGGAGCGATGGGAGCGATGGGAGCGATTGGGAGCGATGGGAGCGATGGGAGCGATGGGAGCGATGGGAGCGATGGGAGCGATGGGAGCGATAAGAGTGATAAGAGCGATAAGAGCGATAAGAGCGA
>JBQTJO010000407.1:0-19098 GCA_052387015.1 Gemmatimonadota bacterium | reverse complement strand
CCGCAACGCAAGGCGCGACGACGAAGGCATAGCAGCGTTATTTCGAGGAGGAGCAACGCAGCGATGCGGGATGCAGCGGCCCTCGAATGCCAAGGAAGTTACGGGACGGGACACTAGGGTGCCGCCGTCAGGTGCCGCTTTCGGTCCGCGTTAAATCGGGCTTCTGTTTCATCGCTTCGTTGATCTGATCCATAAGCTCTTTTTCCATTTCCTCGGGCTCGATCGGCTGCAGCATCTCGCGCAACTCGGGATCGTCACCGACCTTGTGCCCGAGGCGGGTGAACAGACCCGCCACCAGCTGCAGCGTCTTCGTCACCTCCGCCTCGATGCGCAACGCGACCTGCAGTGCCAGCTCTTCGCGCAGCTCCGCGATGTGCGATTCGCGATTCTGCGTCATCAGCACGAAAATCGAGAGGAAGATCGCCTCGAGCGAGACGACCATGGTGAGCAGGCCGAACGGGAACGGATCGAACGGTGCAATGGGTGTGAATCCGGTATTGATGACGACCCAGGTCGCGAACCAGATGAGGTGAAACACGACCGAGCGGGCGGAGCCCGCGTACCGGGAGATGCCGTCCGCCATGCGCTCGACGGTGGAGCGGTCGCGCGCGTGCGCGGCCTTGACCGCTCGCATGGTGCCGATGTGCGCGCGGCGGCTGCGTCGCTCCGGCAGCACCAGCTCGTGATCGCCGCCGGCCTTCAGTCGTTCGAACGGATCCATCGGGCCGAAGGTCAGGCGAAAACCGTGCCTGCCGGGAGGAGGGCCGGCGGGGGGCCGGAGGGGGGCCAGGTTTCACTGTTCACATAGTTCCGAAACTGCTATCCGCTATTCCGATGTCGGTTCGTGCAGTTGCAACAACTTGCGAATTTACGGGGTGCGGCAGATGCATGGCTGGAGCGGTCATTAGTGAACAGTGAAACCTGGCCCCCCCACGGGCCCCTCCACGATTTCCCTCAGCAGCCGCTCGTGCTCCGCGACCATGCGCTCCGCCGAGAAATGGCGAACCGCATGAGCCTGTCCGGCGCTCGCCAACGCTACGCGCAGCTCCGGCGACCGGCACAATCTCACGATCGCAGCGGCCAGCGTCTCGCTATCGCCGGCGGGTGCGAGCAGTCCGGTCACGCCGTCCTGCACCAGCTCCGGCACGTTGCTGGCCGCATACGCGACGCAGGCGACCCCGGCCGCCATCGCTTCGGCCAGCACCAGCCCGAAGCCCTCGAAGCGCGACGGCATGACGAACACCGCGAGAGCTTTCATGACGTTCGGCGTGTCGCGGCGGAAGCCGAGCCAGTGAACCCGCGGTGCGGCGCCCATGGCCGAGTGGAAATCCTGCTCGCGCGCACCGGCGCCGGCGATCACGGCATGCGCGTTCGGTACCGCCCGACTCACGCGCTGCCAGGCCGCCGCGAAATCCGTGATGCCCTTGCGCATCTCGAACGCGCCCATGAAGCCGACCGCGAGCGCGTCATCGTCGAGCCCGAGATCGGCGCGCGCCGCATCCCGGTAACGTTCGACATCGATGCCGTTGTGGATGATCGGAACCGCTGCCCGCAGCCACGGCGCGGACGCGAGCAGCGTGTCGCGTGTCGACGTCGAGTTCGCCATGTGGTGCGTCGCGACGCGGCCGAACAGAAAACGGTAGCGGAGTCCTTTCTTGAGCGGCCGGTCCGTGACGTGCCGCACCAGCACCGGCAGCCGCAGCAGCCGCGCCGCAATGCCGCTCAGGCGCAGGTCCTTGTCTTTCTGGGTGATGACGAGCTGGGTGCGGTGACGCCGCAAGGCCGCGGCGCAGCGCGCGATCGCGAGCGGATCGAAATCGCGGCTGCCGAGCACGGCCTCGTGCGGAATGCTTTCGGCGAGCAGCCGTTCGCTCAACGCCGATTCAGCGCGACAGAACACGACCACGTCATGGCCGCGTGCGCGCAATCCCCGCGCGAGCAGCAGCGTATCGGTCTCCGTGCCGCGCCAGTCCCTGCCCGCGCTGCTGATGACTATGTGCATTACTCGTCGGGCTCGACGCGTCCGCGCTGCTGCTTCGTGCGCGAGCGCTGCTTCTTCTGCCGCAGCCTCGCCTCCTTCGACGCGCGTGTCGGCTTGGTTTTCCTGCGCGGCTTCGGCTTGACCAACGCCTGCGCGATCATGTGCGCGAAGCGCTCGGTCACATCCTCCTTGTTCTGATGCTGGCTGCGGCTACCCGAGCTGGTCAGCCTGAGCCGCCCCTCTTCGGTGATCCGCTTCGCCAGCTTTCTGCGGATGCGTTCGCGCTGCTCGTCGCTCAGTGAAGGAGACGTTTCGAGATTCCAGATCAGCTCGACGCGTGTGGAGGACGTGTTGACGTGTTGCCCGCCCGGGCCACCGGACCGCGTCGCGCGATAGGCCAGCTCGGAGCGAGGAATGCTCAGCTCGGGATTGATTACGACGACGTCGTCCATGCGAACCAAACTTGCAGGCGAGGGGCTCGGCCGTCTACGTTGCCCGCCGAAAACAGGAGGAAGCATCATGCTAAGGAACCGGTTTGCCATCCTGCTTGGCGTTCTGTTCACCGCCTGCGCGAGCAGCGCGGACCCCGAGAACGGCAGCCCGGCGCAGAACTGGCCGGAAGCCGCCGAGGCGCTCGCCAGCATCACCGCGCGGCAGATCCTCGAGCACACACGCGTCCTGTCATCGGACGAATTCGAGGGGCGCGCTCCCGGCACGCGTGGTGAGGAGCTGACGGTCGCATACCTGACGGAGCAGCTCCGGCGCATGGGGCTGCAGCCCGGCAATCCGGACGGCACGTACGTGCAGAACGTGCCGCTGGTCGGCTTCACGGGACGGCCCACCACGACGCTGACCGCAGGCGGCCGCACCATGACGCCGGCGTTTCCGAGTGAGTACGTCGCGGTTTCGCGTCACTTCGTGCCTGAAGTCGACGTCGCCAGTTCGGACATCGTCTTCGTCGGCTACGGCGTCGTCGCGCCGGAATACGGCTGGGATGACTACAAGGGCTTGGATGTGCGCGGCAAGACGCTGCTCATGCTGATCAACGACCCGGCGGTGCCCGACCCGAACGATCCGTCGAAGCTCGACCCGGACATGTTCAAGGGCAACGCGATGACGTATTACGGCCGCTGGACGTACAAGTACGAGATCGCATCCGGGAAAGGCGCGGCGGCGGCGATCATCATTCACGAGACCGGCCCGGCCGGTTACCCGTACGAAGTCGTCTCGGGCAGCTGGGGACGCGAGAACGTCGACATCCGCAGTCCGGGCGGTCCGGGCAATCGCGTGAAAGTCGAGTCGTGGATTCGGCTCGACAAAGCAAAGGAGCTGCTGAGCGCGGCCGGCCAGGATTTCTACGCGCTCAAGCGCGCGGCCGTGCGCAAGGACTTCAAGCCCGTCGAGCTGAACGCGCGGGCGTCGTTCAACATCAAGCAGACGATCCGCGAGATACAGTCGCAGAACGTCGTCGCAAAGCTCGAGGGTGAGGAGGAAAAGGATGAGTACGTGATCTACACCGCGCACTGGGACCACCTGGGGCGCGATCCGAATCTGAGCGGCGACCAGATCTACAATGGCGCGCTCGACAACGCCTCAGGCACGGCCGGTGTGCTCGAGATCGCTGAGGCGTTCACGGCGCTCGACGAGAAGCCCGACCGCTCGATTCTCTTCCTGCTGGTCACGGCGGAGGAGCAAGGACTGCTGGGCGCGAAGTACTACGGCAACAATCCGCTCTACCCGCTCAACCAGACGGTTGCGAACATCAACATCGACGGCGTCAATCAGTGGGGACGCACGAAAGACATCGTCATCGTCGGCTACGGCAACTCGGAACTGGATGACGTGCTCACGCAGGCGGCGCAGCGGCAGGATCGCGTGATCGTGCCGGACCCGGAGCCGGAGAAGGGCTTCTTCTATCGCTCCGATCATTTCGAGTTCGCCAAACAGGGTGTGCCCGCGCTCTACACCGACAACGGCACGGATTACATCGGCAAGCCGGCCGGTTACGGCGAACAGAAGCGCAACGAATACACGACCAACGACTACCACAAGCCGTCGGACGAGATCAAGCCGGACTGGGGTCTCGCCGGCGCGGTTGAAGACATGCAGCTGTTGTTCATGGTCGGCTATTCGGTGGCGGAGACCGATCGCTGGCCGGAGTGGAAGCCGGGCACGGAGTTCAAGGCGAAGCGCGAGGCATCGTTGAATTGAATCGGGCGCCCCGTATTTGACCGCTCATGAGCAGGCCGGACGCAGTGGTCGTATGCGCCTAAGGCCGCGCCCGCTGAGACCCGAACGCCACCGCTACGCTACCGCGCAAGCCATACGATGAGCAGCGCTGCCGCAAATGCGCCCGCGGCGAACCAACCCCAGTGCATGCTGATCCAGAGCCAGGGGCTGAACGAACGTGCCACCGAACCGAAGGGACCGCGTGCGCCGCGGTCACCCGGGAGCGGCGCATCGACATTGTCTTTGCGGTGCCGGTGCGCGTGTCCTGCCGGCACATCAGCGGTTGTCTGAGTTTCCCAGGCATGCGTCGCGAGATACCGGTCCAGCAGACCGGGGATCAAGCGCTGGCCAATGATGGCTTTCGCAGTGCTCCACGCGATCCACATCTCACGTTTCGGGTGGAGCGCAGCATACACGGCCGCGTCCGCAATCATTTCAGGCTGATAGATTGGCGGCACCGGGTAGGGGTGTCCGGGCAGGCGGCTTCTCACGACGTCGAATTGCGGCGTATTCACTGCCGGCAGGTGCAACATGGTGATATTCACGCGGCTTTGCTCGCGTATCAGCTCACTGCGCAATGAGTCCGTGAACCCGCGGATCGCCGCCTTGGATGCGCAGTATGCGCTCTGGAGCGGAATCGACCGGTACGTCAATGCCGAACCGATCTGAATGATGGTGCCGGCATTGCGGGAACGCATATGACGGAGCGCGGCCAGCGTGCCGTGAACGTAACCGAGATAGTTCACTTCCATCACACGGCGGAACTCCTCTGGTGTGAGTTCGGCTACCGGGGAAAAGACCGAAACCATCGCGTCGTTGACCCAAAGGTCGATGCGTCCCCAGGTGGCCAGCACGCGATCGGCCGCCGCATCGACCGCTTTCGAATCCGCGACATCGAGCGGCAGCACCAACGCTTCGCTCCCTCTCTCGTGAACTTCACGGGCGGCGGCCTCGAGTCCTTCGACACCACGCGCGATCAAACCGACTGTCGCTCCCTGGTCGGCGAAGGCGCGGACAATGGCTCGGCCGACACCGCTCGATGCGCCGGTGACCACCGCGATGTGTCCCTTTAGCTTCGGCTCTCCCATTCAGTCTCCGGCGCGAACCCTACGGCGTGGACTCCACAGCACGACGTCGTCGAAGGTGCCATAGCGGTCGCGCAATCTTCCGAGCGGCAGGCTGAGCAACGCGATCGCGAGCCCCATGAGGGCACTGTTAAACCGGGATGCAGTCGTTGCGCCCGGCAGAAACCAGGGCGCCGCCATCAGCCAGAGCCCGCATAGAACGTTGAGGAATCGCGCGGGCCGGGCGACCTCGGCGAGCGCGATGATTGCGACCACGATGATCAGCGCACCGACCAGGTGATCACTGTCGGCCGCGAATTCTTCGATGCCGATGCCGAACGCCGCGGGTGCGAACATCAGCCACACGCCGATCGCGGCGCAGAGCCAGAGATTCCAGCTTCCCGTAAATCCCCAGAGCATGCCGCGCGGCTGCCAGGTCTCGGGGCGAGTCGGCTCGAAGACAGGAGTTTCGTCCGGCAGGTTGCCGCCCAGCCAGAACACCCGCCACACGGAACGTCCCTCGCGTTGCTTGCGCCTGACGAACTGGATCATGGCGACGATCTCGTCGAGCGAGAGCGGGATCATCAGCAGCATGGCCGCGGCCGTGAACAGGCAAAGCGTGCACCACGCGCCCACAGCGAGCGGCTGCATGATGACCAGCACGATGCTGACAATGCCGAGCGGCACGACCACGAAGCCGAAGCCCGCAACCATCCACGGCATGGTTCGCCAGCGCCGCTGGTCACCCATCAGACCCATCAACATCTCGATCATGTACGTCGTGGCGCCCAGCCCTGCATCCGAGACCGGCCATGCGCGCGAGACATCCGATGTGAGAACGCGCCCGGTGCCATTGCCGAAGAATGGATCCCACGCCGAGTCGATGTAGCCGAGCTGGTAAGCCGCCATATAACGCGCCGCGAGGAAGCTCACGAACGCGAGGGCAATGACGGGAGCGCGCTGCGGCCACGCGGACGGGTTGTAGGACCAGCCGGGCGGAATCACGGGACCTGCCATGGTCATGCCCATCGGAATGATGAGGCCGAACGCGATCAGCAGAGCGCCGACCAGTGTGTCATTCGCGTACGCGGCAGCATCCGGCGACCAGAAGACCAGTGGCGCGAAGAGCAGCCAAAGCCCGACTACCGAGATGAGCCAGGATACGAGCCCCCGTTGCGGCTTCAGCGCGAACAGCGACATGCCGAGAGCCACCGAGCCGCTCAGCATGTCGCTCCAGGTGAGCGCGTCGCTGGTATAGCCGAGCGTGAATGGACTCGAGATCAGCCACAAGGCGAGGACGGCGATCGGCGCCTGGACCCAGCGGAATGGCGCGTAATGCTCGAGCGCCATCATCACCATTGGGTCCTTCACAGGCTGACCGGCGCTTCCGCCCGGCGGACCACGACTTTTATGATGATTCATAGGGTCAGGGCGGAGGCTGGCGCCTGCGGGTTACGCGCAGGACCAGCCAAACGACCAGCGCAATGACCGCAACCAGCAACACCGCTGACAGAACCATTCCCCACCAGCACATCCAGCACATGACTGCCTCCAGGCGTTCCGATCACGCGGTTGGCGGCTGCAACCCGTGTGCCCCGAGTGGCGCGATCGCTGACACGCGGCGCCCAGTTGTCGCCGATCACGGCGGGACCTTTGAGGCACGCGCGTGTAGTAGTGGACCGGCCGGTCTCATTGGTGCCGGCCGGTACGGTCTCTATAATGGAATCATGACTCGTCGCCCTCGACTCCTCACTGGCTCGCTCATGCTGTTTGCGCTGACGCTCTCGTTCGCTGAGAGCGCGGTCGCTTCCGTGTGCGCCGAGTCCATGATGAATACGGCTGCGGCGAGCTCGGACGGCATGGCAGCAATGCCTGACATGCCGGCCGAACATGATTGTGCGGGCAAGCATTCGCATGACGGGGAAAGCGGCCAGGAACCCGCCGCAGAATGCCCGTTCGCGCCCGCCGGCGCCGCAAACGGCTGTACCTTCTCCGCGTCGATTCCGGCGTCCGCTGTCGTGGAACCCGTCCCGAACGCCGACCGGATCCGGGCAGCGGTTGCGGCCGACACAGAGCCGCACAGCTTTCTCGCTTCCTCCTTGTTTCACCCTCCGAAACCGTAGTCATCGGGTCCGGCGATTCCGCCGTACCTATTCCCGGCTTACAAGCTGACATCACCAGTCCGCGGTCATAACCGCGGCTGACGCCGAATTCGCAGCGATTTCCGTTAACGGGGAACGCACGTTCGGCATGGACCGACTACGACAACGGAGTACCATGTTCGACAAGAGAACTGGCGCATTCGCGCTCGTGTCCGTGCTCGCGCTCGGCATGATCGCACCCGCGCTGCTGCGCGCGCAGGCGGGCGGCAGGGGGCAAGTGAATAATGCGCAGATCCCTGCTATCGACTCGCTGGTCGCGCTCGCGCTCGAAGTCAATCCCGACGTGCATGCCGCGACACGCCGCATCGAAGCCGCACGCGCACGTATCGGCCCCGCCGGCGCGCTGCCGGACCCAATGCTGGGAGCCGGGATCATGAATTTCCCCGTGAGTGAGCCCGGTTTCGGCGATTTCATGACGATGAAGACGGTCGCCGTCGCCCAGACGCTCCCTTATCCAGGCAAGCTCTCGCTCGCCCGGCGTGCAGCAGAGCTGGAGGTCGGAGCGGCCGAGGCGCGCAGTGCAGCTACCCGGCTCGAGGTCGCGGCCGAAGTCCGACACGCCTACTACGAGCTCGCGTTCCTGGATCGCGCGCTCGAGCTGGCGCGCGACAATCAAACGCTCCTCGTCATCCTCATCCAGACGACGGAATCGCGGTACGCAGTTGGTACCGGTGGTCAGCAGGACGTGCTCAAGGCGCGAGTCGAGGCCTCACGGCTGGCAGAAGAGGCGGTCGCGCTCGCCGAAGCCCGGCGCGCAGCGCTCGCGCGTCTCAATGCACTGCTTGATCAACCGAGCGAGACGCCGGTCGAGAGCCCGCGCGTACCTGAGCGCATCGCGCGCGCGGCAGTGACGAGCGCGCCGGCCAGCATCCGGTTTACTTCGGCCGCACTCGGAGCCCGTGCAAGTGACTCGCCCTTCCCTGCGCTCGACGTAATGCAGCAACGGGCGATCGAGAACAGCCCCGTACTGCGCGCCCACGAAGCCGAGATCGCGGCGCAGACCACCCGGATCGAGCTCGCGCGCAAAGCGCACCTGCCGGATTTCGACGTATCGTTGCGATACGGCGAACGCACGAGCCGGAGCGACATGATGAGCTTCATGGTGTCGGTGCCGATTCCGCTGCACCGCCGTGACCGGCAGGACCAGCAGGTCGCGGAGGCCGCAGCCGAACTCGCGGCGCGCGAGGCCGAACACCATGCGATGGTGAACCAGCTGCGCGCGGACGTGGCACAGCGTTATGCCCATCTCGAAAGGACGCGTGCACAGCTCGCCCTCTTTGTTCAGTCGATCGTGCCGCAGGGACGCGCCGCGCTCGAATCCGCGACAGCGGCATTTCAAGTCGGTCGCGCAGACTTCATGACTGTCGTGGAGAACCAGGCCACCCTTTACGGCTATGAGACCGCGTATTTCCGCGCGCTAACGGATTTCGCCAAGGCGCTCGCCGAGTTGGAACGCATCGTGGGTGCGGAGGTGATCCGATGAAATTGTGGGCGAGAATCAACGACATGCCGACCAAGACGAAGCGCATCGTGGCTGCCGGTCTCGCGGTGGCCCTCGCGGCGGCCGGTATCTGGGCGGTCAGCCGGCTGGGGCGAGATGACGAACCGCGCGGGCAGGCTCGAGCGACGAGCATGTCCGACATGGAAGGTATGGACATGGGCGGTAACGGCACCGTCCATCTCACGGCCGACCAGATCCGCACCTTTGGCGTAACGTTCGGCACCGTCGAGTGGCGCACTCTGACCGAAGATGTGCGTACGGTCGGCATCGTCAATTTCGACGAGACCCGCATGGCGGCTGTCACACCGAAATTCAGTGGCTACATCGAGCGGCTCTACGTCGACTTTACGGGCAAGCCGGTTCGCAGCGGCCAACCTCTGGTCGAGATCTATTCACCCGAACTGGTCGCGGCTCAGGAGGAACTGCTGCTCGCTGCCAGACTGGAGCGGAATCTGTCCGGCAGCGCGGTGCCCGGGGTTCCGGCCGGCTCCTCCAATCTCGTAGCCGCCGCAAAACAGCGACTGCGCCTGTGGGACATCTCCGATGCGCAGATCGATCAGATTCTTCGCAGTGGACGTGCGCGCCGGACACTGACGCTGTACGCGCCGGTGTCGGGCGTCGTCGTCGAAAAGAACGTTCTCGCCGGACAGGCCGTTCAGGCCGGGGCGCACTTGTATACCATTGCGGATCTTTCGGAAGTCTGGGTCGAGGCCGAGCTCCGGGAAGCCGACGCCGCGTATGTCGACGTCGGGGATGCCGTGCGCGTCGAATTCGCGGCTTTTCCGGCTCGGCCGATCAGTGGTCGTGTCGAGTACATTTATCCGACACTTCAGCAGAAGGCGCGGACCCTGAAGGCGCGGATCGCGATTCCGAATCCTGGCGGACGGCTGAAGCCCGGTATGTACGCCACCGTTCGACTGGCCGCACCGCAGCGGACGGCGCTCACGGTGCCGGCTTCCGCACTCGTACGCACCGGCGAGCGGGCTCTCGTTTTCGTCGAAGTGGGTGGCGGCCGCATCCGGCCGCAGGAAGTGCAGGTCGGGCGCATCGCAGGTGATCTTGCCGAAGTCCTTACCGGCGCTGAGGCGGGGCAGCGCGTCGTCACGTCGGCTCAGTTTCTCATCGACAGCGAGAGCAATCTCGCCGAGGTCATGAAGAGTATGATCGGCCAGATGAACATGTCCGACATGGGCGGCATGGACATGGGCGGCATGAAGGAGATGGAGCAGCCGGGCGCCGACATGAGGGGCATGCAAATGCCTGGGAAGGAGCGCTAGCCGCGATGCTCAGGCGCATTATCGACTGGTCGGTAAACCATAAATTTCTCGTGCTCCTCGGCACGGCCGCATTCTCGATTGCGGGTTTCGTGGCGATGCTGAGGACGCCCGTGGACGCGATCCCCGACCTCTCGGACGTGCAGGTCATTGTCATGACCGAGTGGCCGGGACAGGCGCCGCAACTGGTCGAAGACCAGGTCACCTATCCGCTTTCCACCGAGCTGCTCAAGGTTCCGGGCACCAGATACGTCAGAGGCATGAGTCAGTTCGGACTCTCTGCAGTCTACGTCGTCTTCGAGGACGATGTCGACCTGTATTGGGCCCGCTCGCGCGTGCTCGAGTATCTGAATGGCGTGCGCGAAAAGCTTCCCGCGGGCGCTCTGCCGATGCTCGGACCCGATGCGACGGGCGTTGGCTGGGTCATGCAGTACATCCTGGCCGATACTTCCGGTGCCCTCAACCTGGCGCAGCTGCGAAGTCTCCAGGACTGGACCGTTCGGCCTGCGCTCACGGCGGTCCCGGGCGTCGCAGAAATCGCGACGTTCGGTGGGTTCGAGAAGCAGTACCAAATCGAGGTTGATCCCAGCAAGCTCCTCGCCTTCGACGTTCCGATCGAGCGCGTGATCAAGTCCGTGCGCGCCTCGAATCAGGACGTAGGCGGCCGCGTTCTCGAAATGGGCGGCACCGAATACATCGTCCAGGGGGAGGGCCGTTTCGAATCGCTGGATGACATTCGCGCGGTCGCGGTCGGCACCGGCTCAGCCGGCGTGCCGATTACGGTTGGCGACGTCGCCACCGTCCAACTCGGTCCGGAAATCCGCCGCGGCATCGCCGATTTCGCGGCGGCCGGCCCGCGCGGCAACGTGACACAAGGAGAGGTCGTGACGGGCTTCGTCGTGATGCGGTACGGCGAGAACCCGCTCGCGGTAATCGAGCGTGTCAAGGAGAAGATGCGCGAAGTCGAGGACGCGCTTCCGGCAGGCGTAACGTTCGTCACCGGCTATGACCGCAGCGGTCTGATCGAGCGCGCCATCGATACCTTGCGCGAGAAGCTCATTGAAGAGTCGATCATCGTCGCACTCGTGACCGTGCTCTTCCTGCTGCATGCGCAGAGCGCAATGGTTGCGATCCTCACGCTGCCGATCGGTATTCTCATGGCGTTCCTGGCGATGCGGACGCTTGGCATCAACGCCAATATCATGAGCCGGGGCGGGATCGCGATCGCGATCGGCGCCATGATCGACGCGGCGATCGTCATGGTCGAAAACCTCCACAAGCACATGGAGCGGAACGAAAGGGAAGGACGGCCACGGACGCAATGGGAGCTGGTCGCCGACTCGTCCAAGGAGGTGGGTCCTTCGCTCTTTACATCGCTCGTGATCATCACGCTTTCATTTCTTCCGGTATTCGCGCTGGAGGCTCAGGAAGGACGCCTCTTCGAGCCGCTCGCCTGGACCAAGACATTGGCCATGGCGGCCGCGGCGTTGCTGTCCGTGACGCTGGTTCCGGTGATGATGGGCCTCTTCATCCGGCGCGGCGTGAAACCGGAAGCCGCGAATCCGGTGAACCGATTCCTGATCCGCACGTATCGGCCGGTCATCAAATTCGTCTTACAGCACCGTTGGCCAGTCATCGGCGCTGCGGTAGCGGTTCTGGTTCTGACGATTCTGCCATGGAGTCGGCTCGGCAGCGAGTTTATGCCGCCGCTCAATGAGGGCAGTGTGATGGACATGCCCTCGCTGTTCCCGAGCGTCGGCACGGCGCAGGCCAGGCGGATCCTCCAACAGCGCGATCGTGCCATGGCACGAATTCCCGAGGTAGAGATGGTCCTGGGCAAGATAGGCCGCGCGGAGAGTGCGACCGACATGGCGCCCATGTCGATGATCGAGTCGATCGCGATTCTGAAACCGGAGGACGAGTGGCGCGACGGCGTCGACTACGATTCGCTCATCTCCGAGATGAATCGCACGGTCAGGACGCCGGGAGTAGCGAACATGTGGAGCATGCCCATCAAGAATCGGCTCGATATGCTCGCCACCGGCATCAAGACCCCGGTCGGTATCAAGATCTTCGGACCAGATCTCGCGGTGCTGGACCGGATTGGTAAACAAATCGAAGCCATGCTGCCCATGGTGGAGGGCACCAATTCAGTGTTCGCGGAGCGCGCGATGGGCGGACGGTATCTGAACATCGAAGTGAATCGCCCGGCCGCCGCCCGACACGGCATGACTGTGGAAGCTGTGCAAATGGCGATGATGGCCGCGGTCGGCGGCATGTATGCCGGTGAAGTGATCGAGGGCCGCGAACGCTACAGCGTGCTGGTGCGCTACCCGCGCGAGCTGCGCGACGCGCCGGAACGGATTCGATCGGTGCTCGTGTCGACTCCATCAGGAGCACAGGTTGCCTTGGGCGAACTCGCGCAGATCGGCATCGTTCCCGGCGCTCCGTTGATCAAGAGCGAGAATGCGTATCTGAATAACATCGTGTATGTCGATGTGCGTGATCGCGACATCGGCTCGTACGTAGAAGAGGCGAAGCAGCTGCTCGACGCGCGCCTGGAGCTGCCGCCCGGTTACCGGCTGGAGTGGTCAGGACAATTCGAAGCGATGGAGCGGGCCAACCGCAAGCTGCGCTACGTAATACCTGTTACTCTCGCCATCATTTTCCTGCTCCTGTACTTCAACTTCGGCAGTGTAACGGAAGCCGGCATTGTGATGCTGAGTCTGCCATTCGCCTTGGTGGGCGGCGTGTGGCTGATGTGGCTGCTCGGTTACAATCTGAGCGTAGCGACAGCGATCGGCTTCATCGCGCTAGCGGGCGTGGCGGCCGAGACCGGCGTGATCATGCTGATCTATCTCGATCACGCCTACCGCGATCGGCGCGTCGAAGGACGCATGACGGTGCGCGCCGATGTGGACGCGGCTGTCGAATACGGAGCGGTCGAGCGGGTACGCCCGAAAATGATGACGGTAACGGCAATTATCGCGGGCCTGCTGCCGATCTTGTGGAGCCAGGGAACGGGTGCCGATGTGATGAAGCGGATCGCCGCACCGATGGTGGGCGGCATGATCTCTTCGACCGTACTCACGCTGGTGGTGATTCCGGCGATCTATTCGCTCTGGAAGGAGCGCGAAGTCCGGCGGACCTCTTTGTCATCTTCTCATCCTGACCCGTTTGCGCATGGCCGGATCGATCTGAAGACCGGCAAAGACGCGCTTACGGAGATACGCTGATAGAAGAAAGGAGCATGATGAAACACGGAAAACAGGTCCGACGCGCTACGACTCTGCTGCTTGCGACCGCTCCCCTGCTTGCGGCTTGCGGCGAGGACGAGAAAACCGGGCAGGCTGAAACCCGTTCCGCCGCGGAGTCCCAGTCGGGGACCGGGATGCAGGACATGCAGATGATGCAGCACATGCAGATGATGCAGGGCATGAGCCCCGATAGCCTGCGGGCGCTGATGCCCAGGCACCGGCAGATGGTCGCGAATATGATCGCTCAGATGAATGAGCAGATGGGCGAAATGAACATGGCCACGGACCAGGCTTGGAACGCGCTGGTCGACTCGATCCGAACCGATCTCCGGCGCATGCCCGAAATGAGTGCTGCCGAAATGCACGCATTGATGCCCGACCATCATCGCCGGGTCATGCGGCTGATGGAAAGCCACCGCTCGATGGAGCGCACTGCGTCCGGGACTACCGGGAGATAATACGATTTCCTCCTCCACGATCCGCACGAGCCGGGTAGAACGGCCGGTGCTGTTCGACGGCCGTCCACTCAAAGGAGAAGATATGGCCGAAGTGACCGATCGGATCATCCCGGTTACGATCGCGACGATTTGCGCGGCTGGTCTCGTGTTGGTCGGCATCGCCGTGGGGCGGCTGTTACGACGTCTGGACGAAGCGGTGCTCGTGCCATGAACACGTCGCCATTCACGGCAAGCGAGCGGCGGGTCTTTCATGCGGTTTCATCCGCATTGATCGGCGAGGAAGTTCCGGCGGAGGTGTCGACTGCCGCGCAGCCATTCGTGCGAGCGCTCGACCGGAGCGACCGGCGCCTGCTTGCTGCGCTGCTGTTCACAATCGAACACGCGGCGCCGCTGCTGTCGGGCCGCGTGACGCGCTTTTCCTCGCTCGGATTGGACAGGCGGATGCGCATCCTTCAGCGCTGGGCAGACAGCCGCCTTGCGCCGCGGCGGCAGGCGATCGCCTCGCTGAAGGCCTTCGCGATGCTCGCGCACTACGGCGAGTCGCGCGCGGGTAGCGAAATCGGCTACGACGGTCCCTGGCTCGAGCGCATTCCCGTCGCTGTGTTGCCGGCGCCGAACATACTCGCCGCCGGCGCGCTTCGTCTCGATTCCCCGAACCGCTTACCAGCGGGTGTGACGCTGGGTAGAAACATCCCTTCCGACCTTCATCTGCGCGTTCAGGGATGCGTGATCGGCACGGGCGCCGGCGGTGCCGCGGCGCTGGCGCGGCTGGCGGAGCTCGGCGCAGACGTGCTTGCCATCGAACTGGGCGGTCATCCTACGGCGGCGGATTTCAATCAGCGCGAACGCGAGATGCTGGCGCTGTTGTATCAGGAATCCGGATTGCGCGCGACCGCCAACAAAGCGATTGCGATCCTGCAAGGAAAGGGCGTCGGCGGATCTACGCTCCACAACACCGGTCTCGTGTATGAGCCGCCACCGGGCATCATCGAGCGCTGGCGGCGCGAGCACGGTTTCGAGCTGAGCGACTCGCAACTGGCTGCGCATGTGCACAATGCTCAGCAGGCACTCGGGGCCAGGCCGATCCCGCACGAGCGCATCAATGACAACAATGATGCATTGCGGCGCGGCGCGGACCGACTGGGCTGGAGATACCACGTGTCGCTGCACAACCGCGCGGAATGCTGCGGCTGTGGCTATTGCATGCTCGGCTGCGCGTACAATCGAAAGAACAATGCAGCGCTGACGCTGGTCCCGCGCGCGGTGGCTGCCGGTGCCGCTGTGCTGGCCGATGCGCGAGCCTTGCGAATCGAAGGCGGCCCTAGCAAACGAGAGATCGTTTGCGAGCTGCTGGACGCGGACGGGCGGGTGACCGGCAGAAAGGCGCGGATTTCTTGCGACGTTATACTCGTTGCCGCTGGTGCGATCGACACGCCCGCACTGCTGCTGCGCAGCGGATTGGGCTCACGACGCGTCGGACGCGGGCTGCGCCTGCATCCCGCGGCCATGGTCAGCGCCGTATTCGAGGAGCCGATCGTCGCCTGGCGCGGGCTGCCACAATCGGTAGTCATCGAGGAATTCGCCTCGTTCATGAGCACGGGCCGAGGCGGATATCTGGTCATTCCTAACGCGGCGAACTGGCCCGGCATGACGGCCGCCGTGCTGGCCGGCATTGGGGGCGAGCACCGTCAGCGCATGCGCGATTACGCGCACATCGCCTCCGCCGCGGTGCTATTGCACGATGAGACCGAGGGTCGCGTTGTCGTTGCGCGCAGTGGCCGGCCGGTGACGAGGTACTGGCCCAACCGATCGGATCTGGAGGAGCTGCGCGGCGGCGTGCGCGAACTTGCGAGTCTCTACTTCGCCGCCGGAGCGCAACGCGTATACCTGCCGTATGCGGACGCGCCGGCGGTCACCAGTGAGGCGGAGCTGGAGCACGCGCTCGCGCGCGCGCGAGCAGCGCCGCAAAGGATCTCGCTCGGCTCGGTGCACCCGCAGGGTAGCTGCCCGCTCGGAATTGACCCGCGACGCAGCGCAACCGACCCGCGCGGCGCGCTCTGGGGAGAGACGGACGTGTTCGTTTGCGACACGTCACTGTTTCCGACATCGCTCGGCGTGCCACCTCAGGTTACCACGCTAGCCCTGGGGTTCGCGGTGGCTGACCACGCTGCGCGCACAATTGCCCGCAAGCGCTGAACGGCGAAACCGACGCGCACTCACCCGATTCCACGCGCACAATCAAGGTTGTAGTTGTTTCGTCCGTGGCGGCCTGCCACCTCGCCGCGGCTCGCTGCCGTCCGGACAGCGCCACGGCGGCGGCTCGTGTATCGGCTGCATGAGCATCTTCCCCAGCGTCACCGCCTCGGCCGTCCGGAACGCCGGCACGCCGATCTCGATGTCGTGCTGCGGCACGTCCGGACGGAAGGTGCCGTGCAGGCGGTCCCAGATGCTCAGGCCGCTGGACCAGTTCGAGTTCTGCTCTTCACGCACGATCGAGTGGTGAATGCCATGCAGGCGCGGCGTCACGATCAGGCGCGCCAGCCGCCGCTCCACCCGGATCGGCAGTCGCAGGTTCGAGTGATGAAAGACGATCGACGCGAACAGCAGCCTCTGCCACCAGAGTAACGCGCGCGGCGATACGCCGATCAGGAAGATCTGCCCCGCCCGCCACGGAATTGAGGCGAGCAGCTCGCCAAAATGAAAGCGCAGCGCGGTAGAGGCATCCAGATCCAGGTCCGCGTGATGCACGACATGAAACCGATACAGCATCGGCCAGCGGTGCTCCAGCACGTGCCACGAGTAGAGCGTATAATCCAGGAGTACGACCGCGGCTGCATCACGCAGCCAATCCGGTGCGGCGGTTTTCTCCTGTAGCTCATACAGCAGTCCCATCCGCCGCCGTGCCGACCAGCGCGCCAGCGGCCTGCTGATCGGCCGCTCGGCCATCTGGAGGGCGGCCGCGCTGACCCCCGCAATCGCGAGATTCCGTGCGAGCCGGTGCGTCTTCGCTTCGGTTTCCCCGCGAAGCGATCTGCGCCACTCCAGCCACGTCAAGGCGCCGAACGCCGCGGCTGCAATGGCCACGGCGCACCAGCTCGTGCCGTTCGGCGCCGCGCGCCCGTTCTGATTCCGGCGACATTTCATCCCTGTTCCAGTGTCGCAAGATAGAGGCTCGGAATCAGGACGGGTTTTTGCAGATCACCATGCCGCCGGGCACTCGCATTGAGCGAGGAGCACCTTTGCCGAGGAGTTCAAGATGGGAACGAAAGCCGCGCAGATCCTGGTCGATGCTCTGGTCGATGATTGGGGAGTCCGCCACGTCTTCGGCCTTCCGGGTGACGGTATCAACGGCATCATGGAGGCGCTGCGCCAGCGGCAGAAGGACATTGAATTCATTCAGGTCCGGCACGAAGAGGCAGCTGCCTTTGCCGCCTGCGGGTACGCCAAATTCACGGGCGGACTCGGTGTCTGTCTCGCCACATCCGGTCCCGGCGCGATTCATCTGCTGAACGGGCTCTACGATGCGAAGATGGATGGCGCCAGCGTGCTGGCGCTCACCGGCCAGACCTACCACGACCTGATCGGCACCTTCTATCAGCAGGAGGTCGATCTGGTTCACCTCTTCAGCGACGTTGCGGTCTACAATCAGGAAGTGCGTTCGGCGGCGAACGTTGAGGGTCTGATCCATGAAGGAATAAAGGCAGCGCTATCGAAACGCGGCGTCGCCCACATCTGCTTTCCGATCAGTCTGCAGGAGGAGCCGCAGCCGGACGAGAAAGTACAGCAAGGTCGCGACGGCAAGAAATCGATGGGCCATGTGGGCGCGACGTGGACGTCGCCTGCGCCGGCGCCGCCGCTGGAGTCGCTCGACCGCGCGGCGGCTGTGCTGAACGACGGGAGCCGTATCACGCTGCTGGTCGGGAGCGGTGCGCTCGATGGGTCGCAGGAGGTGATCGCGACCGCCGAGCGCCTCAACGCGCCGATCGTCCATGCCTACCTCGGCAAGGCGGTCGTGCCGGCCGATCATCCGAACCACATGGGCGGCGTCGGTCTGCTGGGCGACCGGGCCGGCATGACGGCGCTCGAGGACTGCGACACGCTGCTGATCGTCGGCTCCTCGTTTCCCTACATGAACTACTATCCCGAGCCCGGCCAGGCGAGGGCCGTTCAGATCGACATCGATCCGGAGCGAATCGGGCTGCGCTATCCCGTCGAGGTCGGACTGCCCGGTGACGCGCGCACGACGCTGACCCAACTATTCGAGCGCCTCCGGCCGGGTGTCGGCGATGCGGAGTGGCTGGAGCGGCTTCGCAACGAGCACGCGGATTGGCGCAAGGTGCTGCGCAAACGCGCCGAGGACGATTCGGTCCCGCTACGACCGCAGCGGGTCGCGTGGGAGTTGAACCGGCACCTGCCGGACGATGTGATTCTTTGTGGCGACTCCGGAACCAGCACGACCTGGTTCAGCCGCTATCTCGATATACGCCTGGGCATGAAGGCGTCCGGCTCCGGCAATCTCGCTACCATGGCGTCGGCTCTGCCGTATGCGATTGGTGCGCAGCTCGCGTTTCCCGAACGGCGCGCGGTCGCCTTCACCGGTGACGGCGCGTTCAGCATGCTGATGGCCGAAGTTCTGACCGCTGTGAAATACGAGTTGCCGATCGTGGTGGTCATTCTCCGCAACGATTACCTCGGCCAGATCCGTTGGGAGCAGATGGCGTTCATGGGCTACCCGGAATACGGAGTGAAGCTGCACAATCCGCGTTCCTTTGCCGATTGGGCCGACAACTGCGGCGCTCAGGGCCTGCACGTGACGCAGCCGGCTGAGCTTGCGCCGGCTTTCCGCGCGGCCTTCGAGAAAATGGACGGCCCGACCGTCATCGAGTGCGTGGTGGATCCCAACGAACCGCCGCTGCCTGCGAAGACGCCGCCGGAACAAGCCATCAACATGGCCAAGGCGTTTGCGCGCGGCCAGCCGAACCCGGTTCGCATCGGGCTCACGCTCTTCCGCGATAAAGTCGAGGAGCTGATGGTGCAGGGCGTCGGTCCCATACCGGGACCGAGCGGCGCGGGTGGTGACGAGCGCGAACCGGGCTACGGCTTCAGCAGAGCCAATCCGGGCCGCGGATCCTTTTAGCGGCGCAGCTCGTCAGGAAGCTCGCGTAGAAACAC
>JBQTJO010000406.1:0-15443 GCA_052387015.1 Gemmatimonadota bacterium | reverse complement strand
GTCGGATTTCGACATTGCGCGGTTCGGCATGGAGCGGATGAGCTTTTCGCCGCGGCAGGCGGACCTGCTGATCTGCGCGGGTCGATTTTCGTAGAAAATGGCGCCTGTACTGCGCTAGATCTGGGACCAGATGCCACAGCCGAAGTGGGCGATTTCAATGGGCGCGTGCGCGTCGACCGGCAACATCTTCGACGCCTACTCGATGGTGCAGGGGATCGACACGATCATTCCAGTCGACGTCTACGTGCCCGGCTGTCCGCCGCGGCCGGAAGCGTTGATCTATTCCTTCCTGATGCTGCAGGAGAAGATCAAGGGTGAGGAGCTCAAGAACAAGGAGCTTCGGGCCGAGGATCCGGAGCTGGCCGGCAAGCCGAATCTGCCGCCGGATGTGATCGAAGCGATCACGGGGCCGTTCGGCAACTCGACCAAGCAGAACCGGGTCAGCGGTCTGGTCTCGAGCGCCGCGCTCACCCGACCCACCGACCGGCTGCCCTGAGATGGCGAAGGGCTTCGAGAAGGGACTCGAAGGGCTGAGCGCGGGGCCGCAGCCCAGCGATGCACCGGCGGGCGCGACCGCCGCGTCGACCGCGGAGAAGCATCCTGCCGTCGAGGCGCTGCGCGAGCGTTTCGGTGATGCGATCGGCACGCATGTCGTGATGTCGGGCAACGAGCACGTCGTGTTCGTGGATCGCGCCTCCGCGTTCGAGGTGCTGCAGTGGCTGCAGCAGGAGCAGCAGTTCGATCTGTGCAAGGACATCTCGGCGATCGACTACGGCGGCAATCGTCCGCTCGAGCTGTTCTACGAGCTGTGGTCGATTTCGCAAAAGCGTCAGCTGCGCGTGAAAGTGGCGGTGCCGGTCGACGATCTCGACGCCGATTCGGTGGTCGCGATCTGGCAGACCGCGAACTGGCTGGAGCGCGAGACCTTCGACATGTTCGGCATCAATTTCCGCAATCACCCGGACATGCGCCGCATCCTCATGCCCGAGAATTACGCCGAGGGTCATCCGCTGCGCAAGGATTTCCCGCTGCGCGGCCGCTTCAGCCGAGCCGAGCAGACGCGGCGCGCGCTGGCCATGGACGTGGAAGACCATTACACGCGCGAGGAGATGGACGTCGGCGGTGAACCTGCCGCGCCGAGCGACGCGGTCAAGCAGCCGGAGGATGATGCCGCCTGGGTTGCGGGCTCGGAAAACGAAGGCGACCCGGCGCTCGGCAACATTCCGTGGTCGCGGCGCGCGCCGGTGCAGGGTGGAGAAGCGTCGACCGGAGTGAACGACTGATGGCCGAGCGCACCGTCGAATACGCAGTGAGCCGCACGCCCGAGCTGGCCGCCGGCCGCACCGCCCTGCGCATGCCGGTGCTGCCGCGCGGCATGGAGCCGGAGCTGCACGGCGAGCACATGCTCATCAACATCGGTCCTCAGCATCCCGCCACGCACGGCGTGCTGCGCCTGGTGCTCGAGCTGGATGGCGAGGTCGTCATCAAGTGCATTCCGCACATCGGCTATCTGCACTCGAGCTTCGAGAAGCTGGGCGAATATCGGAACTGGAATCAGATCATTCCGCTGACCGATCGCATGGACTATCTGGCGCCGCTCATCTACAACTGCGCGTACGCCATGGCGGTCGAGAAGCTGATGGGCATCGAGGTGACCGAGCGCTGCAAGGTCGTGCGCGTCATCTGCATGGAGCTGGACCGCATCTTCAGCCACCTGCTCTGGCTGGGCACCACCGCGATCGACATCGGCGCGTTCACGGTGTTTCTGTGGACCTTCCAGGAGCGCGAGCGGATCTACGATCTGCACGAAGCGCTGACCGGCGCGCGCATCACGACCTCCGCGACGCGCATCGGTGGCATGATGGCCGAGCTGCCGGTCGGCTGGATCGACGCGCTCCAGAGCTTCATGAACGAGCTGCCACGCACGCTCGACGAAGTCGAGGCGATGCTGAGCAACAACGGTCTCTGGATCGGGCGCAACGTCGACATCGGCGTGATCAGCGGCGCGGATGCGATCAACTACGGCCTGACCGGCGCGAACCTGCGCGCATCCGGCGTGACGTACGACGTACGGAAGGACCGGCCGTACTACGATTACGAGACGTACGACTTCGATGTGATCGTCGGCGAGAAAGGCGACAGCTACGACCGGTACCTGTGCCGCATGGAAGAGATGCGGCAGAGTCTGCGCATCCTGCAGCAGGCGATCGACCGGCTGCCGGGCGGGCCGATCAACGTCGACAATCCGCGCCTGATTCTGCCGGGCAAGACGGATGCGATGGCCGACATGGAATCGATGATCCACCACTTCAAGGTCGTGATGGAGGGAATCAAGGCGCCGATCGGCGAGACCTGGTTCAGCGTGGAAAGCTCGAAGGGCGAGCTGGGCATGGGTCTCGTGAGCGATGGCGGATCGAAGCCGGTGCGCTGGCGCATTCGTGGCCCGAGCTTCGTCAATCTGTCGGCTCTGCCCAGGATGGTGGAAGGCCACCTGCTCTCGGACGTGATCGCGACCAACGCGAGTCTGGACATCGTGCTGGGTGAGATTGATCGGTAACGGACGTTTACGTTCACGTTCACGGTCACGTGTACGTGTACGATAAGCGCGAGGAATAATGAGTGAAAAGACGCCACTGAAAGGTGGAAATCCCGGGTGGGCTGGCGAGCTTGGTGATTTCGCGCATCTCAAAGAGGAGGATGTGCGAGGCTCGGCGTTCATCGGGAAGCGGCCGCTGGAGGGCGGGCACGCCGGCGGTGCGCCCAGCTACCCGTACCAGCTGGCCGAAAAGCATCCGGAAGCGAAGCTGTTCGAAGGCCCGTACCGCGAACGCCTGAACAAGATCATCTCGCGCTACCCCGACAAACAGGGCGCGCAGCTGCCCGCACTGCACCTCGCGCAGGAGATTCACGGTTTCGTCTCGCCTGAGGACATGGAGGTCGTTGCGCGGGAGCTGGATTTGTCACCGGCAAACGTGCGCGGGGTCGCGACTTTCTACACGATGTACAATCGCCGGCCGGTCGGCAGCTACCTGATCCAGGTGTGCACCAACGTGGCGTGCAATCTGTGTGGCGCCGACGACGTGATGGCTGCGTTCCTGGACAGCACGGACACGGAGCCCGGCCAGCTCTCGAGCGATGGCCTGTTCACGGTCATGGAAGCGGAATGCCTCGGGGCGTGCGGCTTTCCGACCTGCGTGCAAATCAACGAGCGGTATTTCGAGAATGTGAATCCTGCAGACATTCCGCAGATTCTGGAGCGGCTGCGGCGTGAAGCGCCGAAAACGGCAGCGCGGGCCGACGTCGTCGCGGAAGATATCCGCGCGACCATCGATGTCGCCTCCGGCAACGGGAAGCACTGATGGCGTATCCCTACAGGCACGACAAAGAGACGCTGGTCCTCAGCAAGTATTTCGGCGAGCCGGCCGCGCGCACGGTGCAGGGCTGGCGCGAGCGCGGTGGCTGGCAGGCGCTCGAGAAGGCGCTCACCATGTCGCCAGAAGAGATCGTGGCGCTGGTGAAGGACAGCGGGTTGCGCGGCCGGGGCGGCGCCGGTTTTCCGACCGGCGTGAAGTGGAGCTTCTTCAAGGATGACGGCAAGCCGCACTATCTGCTGATCAACGCCGACGAGTCGGAGCCGGGCGCCTTCAAGGACCGTGAGCTGTGCCGCTGGACGCCGCAGCAGCTGATCGAGGGTGCGTTGATCTGCGCGTATGCGATCCGCGCGCAGCACGTCTACATCTACATCCGCGGCGAGTTCTTCGAGCCGGCGCAAATTCTCGGACGCGCGATCGAGGAGTGCTACGAGCAGGGCATCATCGGCAAAGACCTTGAGATCGATGTCACGCTGCACCTCGGCGCCGGCGCCTACATCTGCGGTGAAGAGACCGCGCTGATGAACTCGCTGGAGGGGCGTCGCGGTCAGCCGCGCATCAAGCCGCCCTATCCGGCCGTGGTCGGCGCGTTCGGGATGCCGACCAACGTCAACAACGTCGAAACGCTGTGCGCCGTCCCGCACATCATCAACAACGGCGCGGCCTGGTACAAGGGCTTCGGCACCGAGAAAAGTCCGGGCACGAAGCTGTTCAACGTCAGCGGCCACGTCGTGCGCCGCGGCAATTTCGAGCTGCCCCTCGGCTTCCCGCTCATGGAGCTGATCAACGATGTGTGCGGCGGCATGCGCGACGGTCGGCAACTGAAGGCGGTCATCCCGGGCGGCAGCTCAGTGCCGATCCTGCACGCGGACGAGTGCGACATCGATCTCGACTACGAGAGTGTGATCAAGGCCGGCAGTATGCTCGGTACCGCGTCCGTGATCGTCATGGACGACCAGACCTGCATGGTCAAGCAGGTCCGTCGCATGGTCGACTTCTACGCCCACGAGTCGTGCGGCCAGTGCACGCCCTGCCGCGAAGGCACGGCGTGGCTGGCCAAGATTCTTCGTCGCATCGAGGAAGGTCAGGGCAGCGAAGAGGATCTCGATGCTGCGCTCGACATTGGCAAGAACATGAGCGGCACGACCATCTGCGTGCTCAGTGACTCGGCAGCCGCGCCGACCGCCAGTTCGATCCAGAAGTTCCGCGACGAATACAGCGCGCACATCCGCGATGGCGTCTGCCCGTTTGGAAAGCACCTGGTCCATGCCTGACGAAAAGACCGTTACCGATACCGTTACCGTTACCATCGATGGTGTGCAAACGCAGGTCCCCAAGACCATGCGCATCATCGAAGCCGCCGAGAGCATAGGGAAGGGCATCGCGCACTACTGCTATCATCCGGCGCTGTCCGCGCCGGCGATGTGCCGCATGTGTCTGGTCGAGGTGGAGGGCGCGCCGAAGCTGCAGCCCGCCTGCGTCACGCCGGTCGCCGAAGGCCAGATCATTCACACCGAGAGCGCAAAAGCGCGCGAGGCGCGCCAAGGCACGCTCGAGTTCTATCTGGTCAATCACCCGCTCGATTGCCCGGTCTGCGATGCAGCCGGCGAGTGCAAGCTTCAGGATTTCGTGCATGCTGAAGGCCGCAAGCACGGCCGCTCGCTCGAGGCGAAGCGCGTGCTCGGGCAGGACGATTTCGGCGGCGATGTCCTCTACGATGCCGACCGCTGCATCGTGTGCACGCGCTGCGTGCGCTTCATGCGCGAGATCGCGGGCAACGACGCGCTGTGCGTCGTGCAGCGCGGCCACCGCTCGATCATTGACACCTTCTTCGAGCAGGGCGTCGAGGGCGACATGTGGGCCGGCAACATCGTCGACATCTGCCCGGTCGGCGCGCTGCTCTCGAAGGATTTCCTGCACAAGGCGCGCGCGTGGGATCTCGACAAGTCGCCGTCGATCTGCCCGAACTGCGCGCAGGGCTGCAACATCACGATCGACACGCGCGACAACCTGACGCAACGGCTCAAGCCGCGTCTCAACCCGGCCGTGAACTCGTACTGGATGTGCGATTACGGGCGGCACAGATACGAGTGGTTCAACGGTCAGGACCGCATCGAGGCGCCCCTGGTGCGGGACGGGTCCGGCAAGCTGGCCGCGACCGGGTGGCAGCAGGCCGTCGTCGCCGTGGTCGAGCGCCTGAAGCAGCTGGGCGGTGCCAGGATCACCACGGTCGCTTCACCGTTTCACTCGAACGAAGACAATGGCCTGCTCGCGCGCCTGGCGAGCGTGCTGGGCGGCGGTTCGCTGGTCTACCGCTCCGCGCGCGGCGAGGAAGTGGTCTGTGCCGGTTTCCCGCAGCTCGCGCGCCGGCGCGCTCTCGCAGCCAACGTGCGCGGCCTCGATGTGATGGGCTTCGAGCGCATCGGCGACGATGCGGGCAAGGGCGCACCGAAGCCCGGCGGCAACGTGCTGATCGTGCTCGGCGATCAGCTGGAAGATCTCGGCGCCGGCGCGCGCGGTAACGCCGGCCTGTTCATCTATTTCGGCACGAAGCCGTCCGCCGCGATGCGGGCAGCGGATTTCGTGCTGCCCATTACGACGTTCGCCGAACAGGAAGGCACCTTCACGAATTTCGAAGTGCGCGTGCAGCGCTTCTGGCCGGCGCTGCAGCCGCCGCCGCTCGCGCGTCCCGCGTGGCAGGTGCTGGGCGTCGTTCTTTCCGGTCTGGGTGACGGCGATGCGCCCGCCAGCGCGGCCAACGCGTTCGTGCGGCTCGGCCAGCTGCACGAAGAGTTTGCGGGCATGTCTTACGACACCATCGGGGCGCGCGGCGCGCTGCTCAACGAGCCGGTGAGGATCGGCGGGGGTGCCCGTGCATGAGGTAGGCGCTCTCTCGCCGAGCGCGTTCCTGATCTCCTCGAGCATCAAGATCACGCTCATCTTCACCGTGATCATGGTGACGGTCGCGCTGCTCACGCTGGCGGAGCGGCGGATCTCGGCCTGGATTCAGGATCGGCTCGGGCCGAACCGCGTCGGACCGGGCGGCATCCTGCAGCCGCTCGCGGACGGCATCAAGAACTTCCTGAAGGAAGAGACGTTTCCGCGGCAGGCAGCGCGCGTCTATTTCATTCTCGCGCCCATGCTCGCGATCGTGCCCGCGCTCATGACCATGGCAGTCGTGCCGCTGGCCGCGCCGCTGCCCACGCGCTGGGGGCTGGTCGACATGATCATTGCCGACCTGCCGATCGGTGTTCTCTACATCCTCGCGCTGGCCAGCCTCGGCGTCTACGGCATGGTCATGGCCGGCTGGGCATCGAACAACAAATACAGCTTCCTGGGCGGGCTGCGCGCGAGCGCGCAGATGGTCAGCTACGAGGTGGCCATGGGCATGAGCCTGATCCCGATCTTCATGCTGGCCGGCAACGTGACCCTGACGCAGATCGTCTGGACTCAGCAGGAGGCGCTCGGCTTCTGGCTTGCGCTGCCGCTCGGGCTGTCCTTCATGATCTTCGTGTGCGCCGCGTTCGCGGAGACGAACCGGCTGCCGTTCGACATGGCCGAAGCGGAATCGGAGCTGATCACCGGTTTCCACACCGAATATTCATCGATGAAGTTCAGCATGTTCCCGATCGCGGAATACTCGAACATGCTGACCGCGTCGGCGCTCATGGCGACCCTGTTCCTGGGCGGCTGGGACATTCCCTTCGTACAATTCGACGACATGCGCGTCATCGCGCCGGGTGTGGTCGAGGGCGCGCAGCCCAGGTGGTGGATCACGCTGCTCACGCTCGGCTCCTTCACGCTCAAGACGCTGTTCTTCTGCTTCGTCTACATCTGGGTGCGCTGGACCGTGCCGCGCTTCCGCTACGATCAGATCATGGATCTCGGCTGGAAGGTGCTGCTGCCGACCGCGCTCGCCTACATCACGCTGGTCGGCACGACCATCCTCGTTCTGGATGGCATAGGCATGGAGTACGGTTTCCTGTACGGCCTGATTCTGACCGCGGTGAATCTGGCCGCCATGGCCGTTTTCGTATTCGTGATCGACCGCGGCCGGACGATTACCGGCTCGTACGGCAATCGCCGTGAGATCGCGGAAGAGGACTGGAAAGACCACGCGCCCATCGACCTGCGGGCGCGCGAAGGAGTGACGCGCTGATGGCGATAGGAGTTCGCACCGTAAGAAGGCCCGAAGGCGAGTCGTCGTATCTGCGCGCGACGCTCAAGGGCATGGCGCTGACCTTCAAGCATTTGATCGACCCGCGCAAAGTCACGCTGCAGTATCCCGACGAGAAGCCGACGCTGTCGCCGCGCTGGCGCGGCACGCATGTCATGGAGAAGCACGCGGACGGACGGCCCAAGTGTGTCGCCTGCGGGCTGTGTCCGACCGTCTGCCCGTCCAACTGCATTCGGCTGGTGCCGGGCGAAGATGACCAGGGCAATCGCTACCCGATCGTCTACGAGATCGACGAGTTCCGCTGCATCTACTGCGGCATGTGCCAGGAGGTCTGCCCGGTCGAAGCGATCCACCTCGGGCAGGACTACGAGAACGCGGAGTTCACGCGCGACCGCTTCATTTACGATCTGGATCGGTTGATGGCGCAGGACCACCCGGTCACCGCGCTGTGGGACCCCTCAGACCCGCTCGGCCAATGATCGAGCTGCTCTGGTGGCTGTTCGCGGCCCTCGCGATCGGCGGCGCGATCGGCATGATTGCCGCCCGCAATCCGGTGGCGAGTCTGCTGTTCCTGGTGCTGACCTTCTTCAGCCTGGCGGCGATCTACGTGCTGCTCGGCGCCCATTTCATTGCGGCCGCCCAGGTGATCGTCTACGCCGGCGCTATCATGGTGCTGTTCCTCTTCACCATCATGCTGCTGAATCTCGGCCATGACTACCAGTCCGACATGCGGCGCGGCCTCTGGATCGTGATCGGCTTCGCGTGCGCCGGTCTGATCGGCTTTGCGCTGTCGCGCTCGCTCGCGCAGCCGGAGGCGACCGCCTCGACCGCGCACGGCGCCGGCATCGACGCCGCGGTGCGCGAGCTGGGCGCGGTGGGCGCCATCGGCCAGCCGTTGTTCCGCGACTTTCTGGTCCCGTTCGAGCTGATCTCTTTGCTGCTGCTGGTGGCGGCCGTGGGCGCCGTGCTGCTCGCGAAGCGGACGGTCTGAGAATGATCACCCTCTCGCTCGCACTTTCGGCCATCCTGTTTTCACTCGGCGTGTTCGGCGTGCTGATCCGCCGCAACGCGATCATTATGTTCATGTGCATCGAGCTGATGCTGAATGCCGTGAACCTCTCGTTCGTCGCTTTTTCGCGCACCGCCGGGATCGACGGTCAGGTCTTCGTCTTCTTCGTCATGGCGGTCGCGGCCGCCGAAGCGGCGGTCGGGCTGGCACTGGTGATCTCGATTTTCCGTCATGCCCAGTCGGTTGACATGAAGAACTTCAATCTGCTGAGGTGGTAGTGGAACACGCCGCCACTACGTTCGAGCCGACGCTGCTCTGGGCCATCGTCCTGCTGCCGCTGCTCGGCTTCATTATCAACGGCGTCATCGCGTTCACGGCACCCGCACGCAAACTGCTGCCGGCGCTGGTCGGACCGGGCGTAGTCGGCCTGGCTTTCGCCGTCGCGATCATCAACTTCCTCGCGCTCAGCGGCGCGCACATTGAAGAACCGGTCACGGAGTTCTACTGGTCCTGGATGCCCGCCGGCAACCTGCAGGTTGCCGCATCCTTCCAGCTGGACCAGTTGTCGATGCTGATGACCCTGATCGTCACTGGCGTCGGCTTCCTGATCCACGTCTACAGTGTCGGCTACATGCACGACGATCCGGGATATGCACGCTACTTCGCGTACATCAACCTGTTCGTCTTCTTCATGCTGATCCTGGTGCTGGGCTCCAACTTCCCGCTCATGTTCGTCGGCTGGGAAGGCGTCGGGCTATGCAGTTATCTGCTGATCGGCTTCTGGTTCAAGGATCGCGAGAAGGCCGATGCCGGCAAGAAAGCGTTCATCGTGAACCGCATCGGCGACTTCGGTTTCCTGGTCGCGATGATGCTGATCTTCACGAATCTCGGCACCCTGGAATTCAGCGAGGTCTTCGGCCTGGCGCCCGGCGCTTTCGAGTACGGCAGCGCGGTGGTCACGGTGATCACGCTGTTCCTGTTCCTGGGCGCGACCGGCAAGAGCGCGCAGATCCCGCTCTACACCTGGCTGCCGGACGCGATGGCGGGCCCGACACCGGTCAGTGCGCTGATCCATGCCGCGACCATGGTGACCGCCGGCGTCTACATGGTCGCGCGCTGTAGTGTGCTGTTCGCACTCTCACCGGTCAGCATGATGGTGGTGGCCGGCATCGGTGCGCTGACGGCGTTATTCGCCGCGACCATCGGTCTGAAGCAGTACGATATCAAGAAGGTGCTCGCCTATTCCACGGTGTCCCAGCTCGGCTACATGTTCGTGGGTGTCGGTATCGGCGCCTACACGGCCGGCATCTTCCACCTGATGACGCACGCCTTCTTCAAGGCGCTGCTCTTCCTCGGCTCGGGCGCCGTGATTCACGGGATGCAGCACGCGTTTCATCACACGCACAAGGATTGGGACGCCCAGGACATGCGCAACATGGGCGGCCTGAAGAAGTACATGCCGATCACCTGGGCAACCATGTGGATCGGCACGCTCGCCATCGCGGGCGTGTGGCCGTTCGCGGGCTTTTTCTCCAAGGATGAGATCATCTGGCAGACGGCCGCGCGCGCGGTCGGTCCCTTCAAGGGTCTGTTCACACTGTACTGGCTCATGGCGCTGGCTGCGGCCGTGCTGACCGCGTTCTATATGACGCGGCTGATGATCATGACCTTCCACGGCGAGAACCGCTCGGGTGAGAAGGAGCGCGCGCACCTGCACGAGGCGCCCGCGGTCATGTACGTGCCGCTCATCGTGCTCGCGGCCGCGTCGGTGGCCGGCGGTTGGCTCAACGTGCCCGAAGCCATCAAACACACGCCGGTGCTGGGCTGGATGCCGTCATCCGAGTGGCTGCACAACTGGCTGCACCCGGTCACCGCGGCAGCCGATCAGGTGCTGGCGCAGAACGTGGCAGCCTTGTCCGAGACCGCGCCGCTCGGTGGCGGCGAGGCGCTCTGGGCCGCCAGCTCGCTGGCGCTAGCGGTGGCGGTGGTCGTGATCGCGACCCGGCTGCTCGGCCGGCGCGCGGTCCGCCCCGCGCTCGAATCGCCGGCGGACACCGGCTTCGCGCGCGTGCTCTACAACAAGTGGTATGTCGATGAGCTGTACGACCGCGCGATCGTGCGACCGGTGATGCGGGCCTCGCGCGCGGCCTGGAAGTACATCGACCAGGGTCTCATCGACGGGCTCGTCAACGGCGCCGGCCGGGCCTCGCGCTCGCTCGGGTGGGCCGGCTCGCGCATGCAGACCGGCCAGCTGAACACGTACGCGTTCGCGATCGTCGTGGGCGTTCTGTTCGTTCTCGGATTCGTGGTGCTTCGCTGATGAACGCGTTCCTCGAAGGTCTCGGATACATGCGCTGGGGACTGCACTTCCTGTTGTGGTTCCCGGTGATCGCGATGTTCGTCGTGCTGTTCGCGAAGGAAGCCCAGGCGAAGCAGATCGCGCTGGCTGCCGCGCTCATCGAGTTCATCGTTTCGCTGCCGCTCTGGTTCCTGTTCCAGGACAGCAGCGCGCATCTCCAGTTCGCGACCGTAACGCCCTGGATTCCGCAGTGGGGCATCGCGTACCGCGTCGGGCTGGACGGCATCAGCGTACTGCTCGTGCTGCTGGCCACGTTCTTGTGGCCGATCACGATTCTCGGCTCGTTCAAGTACATCGCGCGGCGCGAGAAGGCGTTCTACGCGATGATGCTGCTGCTGTTGACGGGCGTGCTCGGCGTGTTCGCCGCCACCGATCTCTTCCTGTTCTTCATGTTCTGGGAGATCATGCTGGTGCCGATGTACTTCATCATCGGCATCTGGGGCGGCGAGCGGCGCATTTACGCGGCCATCAAGTTCTTCCTCTACACGGCCTTCGGCTCGCTGCTGATGCTGGTCGGCATCCTGTACCTTTTCTTCAAGTACAAGGCGCTGGCCGGCGTTCCGTCTTTCGCCTACGTGGATCTGCTGCAGCTGCCGCTGACCTTCCGGGAACAGCTGTGGCTGTTCATCGCGTTCGCACTCGCGTTCTCGGTCAAGGTGCCGCTCTTCCCGTTCCACACCTGGCTGCCGGATGCACACGTCGAGGCACCTACGCCGGGCTCGGTGGTGCTGGCTGCCGTGCTGCTGAAGCTCGGCGCATACGGTTACCTGCGCTTCCTGCTGCCGCTCTTTCCGGAGGCCGCGACCCACCCGACGGTGGTGGCCGTGCTCATGCTCTGCGCGCTGGCCGGCATCATCTACGCCGCCTGGGTCGCCGCGGTGCAGCCGGATGCGAAAAAGCTGATCGCGTATACATCGGTAGCGCACATGGGATTCGTCGTGCTCGGTATCTTCGCCTTCACGTTGCAGGGGCTACAGGGCGCGATGATCGTGATGCTTTCGCACGGCCTCTCGACCGGCGCGATGTTCCTGCTGCTCGGCATGCTGTATGAGCGGAGGCATACGCGCGCAATCGCGGACTTCGGCGGGCTCGCGGCCGTGGCGCCGCTCTTCGCGGCCGTATTCATCGTCACGGCGCTCGCCACCATCGGGCTGCCGGGCACCAGCGGCTTCATCGGCGAGTTCCTCGCCCTGGTCGGCGCCTTTCAGACGCATCCATGGGTCGCCACGATCGCCGCGACCGGCGTCATCTTTGCCGCCTATTACATGCTGCCGATGGTACAGCGCATCTGGTTCAACCAGCTCGATAAACAGGAAAATGCAGGCATGCCGGACTTGAGCCGGCGCGAGATCGTGGTGCTCGCGCCGCTGGTCGCGTTCATGATCGTCATGGGTGTGTATCCGAAGCCGTTCCTCGAGAAATCCGAGGTGACCGTGATGGAGCTTCTGGAGACGGTCGAGGTGCGGCGCGCGGCACTGGGCGCCCTGAGCCTCCATGATGTCAGCGAGCAGGGCCGGCCATGAGCATCGATTTTTCGACGCCGCTCCACTACGCGCTCGCGCTGCTGCCGGAGATCCTGCTGTCGGTCTGGGCGATGGCGATCCTGCTGATCGACGTCTTTCAGAAGGGAAGCCGCAGCGAACCCTCCAGCCCGGTCATTGGCTGGCTGACGCTGATCGGCATCGCGCTGGCCGCGATCGCGAACGGCTGGCTGCTGACATTGAATGAAGCATCACCGCACGGAACCATTCCCCTCGATGCGTTCCGCGTCTTTTCCAATTTCCTGTTCCTGCTGGCAGGCGCGCTGTTCGTGCTGATCTCGGAGCGCTATCTCGAGCAGGAGCGGCTGCGGCTGGGCGAAGTCTACGTGCTGGTGCTGCTCGCGACGGTCGGCATGATGGCGTTCGCCGGCACCCGCGACCTGATGGTCATGTTCATCGGGCTCGAGATGATGTCGCTGCCGGTCTACGTGCTGACGGGCGTGAACCGCCGCGACTGGCGGTCCGGTGAAGGCGCGCTCAAGTACTTCATGCTGGGCGCGTTTTCCAGCGCGTTCTTCCTGTTCGGCGTGGCGCTCGTCTACGGCGCGACCGGCACCACCAATCTGACGCTGGTCGCGAGTGCCGCCGGTGATGGCTCGTTGCTGCTGCTGGGCATGGGGCTGCTGACCGTCGGCTTCGGCTTCAAGATCGCGGCCGTACCGTTCCACATGTGGACGCCCGATGCGTACGAAGGCGCACCCTCGCCGATCACCGGCTTCATGGCCGCCGGCGTCAAGGCGGCCGCGTTCGCCGCGTTCCTGCGCGTCTTCCTGACCGCGTTCGGCGGCATGGCCGACACGTGGGGGCCCATGATCTTCTGGCTCGCGATCGTGACCATGGTGGTTGCGAATCTGACCGCGCTCGCGGAGGGCAACGTCAAGCGCATGCTGGCCTACTCGAGCATCGCGCATGCCGGCTATCTGCTGGTCGCGTTCACCACCGGCACGACCATGGGCGCCGCGTCGTTCCTGTTCTATCTGGTCGTCTATACGCTCATGACGATCGGCTCGTTCGCCGTCGTGCTGGCTGTCGGCCGCCGCAACGAGGAGCGGCTCGACGTCGAGTCCTACAGCGGGCTGGCCTGGCAGAAGCCGCTGATCGGCACGGTCATGACCGTCTTCCTGCTGTCGCTCGCCGGCTTTCCCTTTACCGGCGGTTTCATTGGCAAGGTCTTCATCCTGCGCGCCGCGGTCGAGAACCGCCTCGTCGCGCTGGCCATCGTGCTCGTGCTGACTTCGCTGATCTCGTACTGGTATTATCTCCGTGTCGTGTGGTACATGTGGTTCCGTGAGCCGGTCGCGGCGGCCGCGACCACGGAGCCGATCGTGGTCGCCGGCACGATGAAGACCGCCCTCGTGGTCGCCGCCATCGCGCTCGTGCTGCTCGGCGTGCTGCCCAACGAGCTGCTCGATCTGGCCGAGCGCAGTGCGGCAACCTTGTCGCCCACCCTGAATCGTGCAGGCCTGCCGTGAAGATCAACGCGCACAGCTTCCGCGAGTACGACATCCGCGGCATCGTCGCCCGTGATTTCACCGGCGATGTCCCCTATCTCATCGGCCGTGCCTACGGCAGCGAAATTCGCAGCCGCCTGGGCGGCACTCCGACCGTCGCGGTCGGACACGACAACCGGCCCAGCTCGCCCAATCTCGCGGCCGGCATCAGCCGCGGCATTCTTGCCTGCGGCGTCAACGTGGTCGACGTCGCGACCGTGCCGACTCCGGTTCTGTACTACGCGACCGCGAAGCTCGGCCTGGATGGCGGACTGCAGATCACCGGCTCGCACAATCCGCCGGAGTACAACGGCTTCAAGATGGTGGTGCAGGGGCGCGCGCTCTACGGCGACGCGATCCAGGGGTTGCGCAAGCGCATCGAAACGGACGATTTCACGAACGGAGAGGGGGAGCGTAGCCGGAACGACATCATTCCCACATACATCGCGGATGTCGGTTCACGCTTCAAGGTGAAGCGGCCGCTGTAGGTCGTGGTCGATTGCGGCACCGGCACCGGCAGCCTGGTTGCCGTCGATCTGCTGCAGCAGACCGGTGCCGAGATCATCCCGCTCTACTGCGAGTCGGACGGCACGTTCCCGAACCACCATCCGGACCCGGTAGTAGATGAGAACCTGCGCGACATGATCGCGCTGGTTATGCAGGAGAAGGCGAACCTCGGCATCGCGTTCGACGGGGACGCGGACCGGCTGGGCGCAGTCGATGAGCAGGGCAACATCATCCGCGGTGACATCCTGCTGCTTCTCTTCGGACTGGACGTGCTCGAGCGGCGCGGCGCGCCGCAGAAGCTGGTCTTCGATGTGAAGTGCACGCAGGCGCTGCCCGAGGTCTACGCCGCGCGCGGCGGCACGCCGATCATGTGGAAGACCGGCCATTCGCTGATCAAGGAAAAGATGAAGGAGGTCGGCTCGCTGGTTTCCGGTGAGCTGTCCGGCCACATTTGCTTCGCCGAGGATTATTACGGATTCGACGACGCGCTGTTCGGCGCCTGCCTGCTGGTGCAGCTCGTGGCGCGCAGCCCGCGGCACCTGTCCGCCCTGGTCGACGAGTTCCCGAAATACGTCTCGACCCCGGAGCTGCGCGTCGAGGTTACGGAAGAGACGAAGTTCGACATTGTCGAGCGCGCGGTCGAACACTTCCGTTCCCACTACGACGTCATCGACGTGGACGGCGCGCGCGTGCTGTTCGAGGGCGGTTGGGGGCTGCTGCGCGCCTCGAACACGCAGCCGGTGCTGGTGCTGCGCTTCGAGGCGAAGACCGAAGCGAAGCTGGACGAGATTCAGCGTATCATGGAGCAGTGGCTGAAGACGCAGGGCGTGGACATGTCGGCGTCGGTTGGACACTAGAATTTGTGAAAACCGGATTCGAACTGCGGATTCGAACTTCGGATTAGAACTTCGGATTAGAACTTCGGATTAGAACTTCGGATTAGAACTTCGGATTAGAACTTCGGATTAGAACTTCGGATTAGAACTTCG
>JBQTJO010000405.1:0-8947 GCA_052387015.1 Gemmatimonadota bacterium | reverse complement strand
CGCCTCGGAGGCGGCTCGCCTGTACGGTCTTGCCTCACGCGATGCCGATGCTGCGCTGGCGCGCTACTGGCTCGCCTACGGCCTCTATCAGTCCGACAACGAGCCGGATGCACGCAGTGAAGCGATCCGCGTTCAGCCGGACGACATGATCCAGAATGTCGCCGGCACCAGCGCCGGCCAGATTGAAGTAGCTGTGCTGCGTCAGATTGACCGGCGTCGGCTGGTTGGTCGTGGCCGTGTAATCGAAGATCAGCTCGTTCGCGCCGGTCAGCGTGTAGACGACCTGGGCGCGCAGCGTGCCCGGATAGCCTTCATCGCCATCCAGACTGGTGTAGCTGAACACGAGGCCGGCCGAATCGCCGTTCGTGAACGGCTGCGCCGACCACACGACCTTGTCGAAGCCCTTCACGCCGCCGTGCAGATGATTCGGCCCGTTGTTGGTCGCCAGCTCATAGGTCTGACCGTCCAGCGTGAAGCGCCCGCCGGCAATGCGGTTGCCGTAGCGGCCGATCAGCGCGCCGAAATAGGGCGAGCTCGCCAGATAGCCGGCGAGCGAGTCGTAGCCGAGCACGACGTCGCCCATGCGGCCCTCGCGGTCGGGCACGGTGAGCGAGACGATGATGCCGCCGTAATCGGTGACGCGTGCTTCCACGCCGTTGCGGTTGCTCAGCGTATAGAGCGTCACCGCCTCGCCATTGGGCGTGGTGCCGAACGGTTGCCTGCTGACCGACGGCGCGGCCGGCGTCAGGCCGCAGCCCATGCTCGAGAGAAGACCCATGAAGATGCCAACATACTTGAGGTAGATATCGCGCGTCATATTCCCCGCCTGTTCTGGTTCAGAGCGCCCGGCTCGACGCCCGCACGATCAGCTCGGCCGGCAGCGAAACCTTCTCCGGCTGCAGCTCGTTGCGGGCTTCGATCTGCGCGATCAGCAGCTCGGCCGAGCGCCGGCCCATCTCGTACTTCGGTACGCGCACCGTCGTCAGCGGCAGTGGAAAGAATCTCAGGATGTCGAGGTCGTCGAAGCCGACTACCGACACTTCTTCCGGCACCGCAATGCCCAGCTCTTCCAGCGCCTTGAGCACGCCGAGCGCGACCAGGTCGTTGTAGCAGGTCACCGCGGTCGGCAGGTTGCCGCGCCGTTCGCGGAAGAAGCGGAGTGCCGCCTCGTATCCCGCATCGGGCGAGTCGCCGGCCGGCACCAGGGTCTTTTCTGTGAAGCGGATGTGCGATTCGCTGAACGCGCGCCGCACGCCCTCCGCGCGCTCCTGCGTGTGCTGCGAGTAGTGCGGCCCGCTGAAGTGCACGATGTCGGTGTGGCTGCCCTGGATCAGGTGGCTGACCGCCTGATACGACGCGATCACGTTGTCGACGTCGACCAGGCTGGCGCGCACGCCGCGCACGTCCTCGAGCAGAACGAACGGGATGTTGTGGCGCTTCAGCTCGAAGAGATGCGAGAGATCGACATCGTCGTGCAGGATCGGCGTGATGATCAGACCTGTGATCTCCCGCTCCATGCACTGTGCCACGATCTGGTGCTCCAGCTCGTACTCGCGCTCGGAGCTGCTCATCGACACCAGGCAATCCTTTGCACGCGCGACCTCCTGGATGCCCGCCGCGATCTCCGTGTAGTACGGGTTCTGCGATTCCTTCGCGATGAAGGCGATGCTCTTGCCGCGCACCGGCCGGAAGCGGCGGCTGGCCGAGCGGCTGGGGCGATAGTTCAGCTCGTCGATGGCGCGCAGCACCGCGCGCCGGGTCGCCTCCCTGATGACGTTCTTGTGGTTGAGCACCGCGGACACGGTCGCCTTGGAGACTCCGGCCAGCGTCGCGACATCCGAGATCGTGGGGTTTCTCACATTGCGTCACCCGGTTGGATAGACCCGGCTGCGGTTGCCGCAGCCGGGCGCAGGTCGGACCGGTTCAATTTAGTTCAAGTTTTTCCGCACATGCAAGCGTTTCGACCATGCCAGCCTCCCGCGCCCGGCCCGCCGCCGGCTTCGCCCAAACACATCTATCTCACAGATCGGCAATCACTTACCCACACCGCCCCTACTCCCTACTCCCCTACTCCCATACTCCCTCGATCACGTCGGCATTGCGCTCTACAAGGCCGCTGCGTATAGATGAACGCACTGAATCACTTCGTCTTTTGAATCGGTTCGATTCGCACAACCCGTCGGACCGGTTTGCCCCGTCTGCTGCACGCAGTTGCCCTCGACCTGAGGGACTATGATGCGTTTCACCTTCACCGCTGGGACCATTATGTACTGTCTGAGGCGAGGTATTTTCCTGCTCGCGCTGCTGCTGGCCATGACCGACGTGGCCGTCGCGCAGCTGCGCGTGCGCGGCCGCGTGACCGGTGCCGGGGTCGCGCGCAACGAGCCGAGTCCGGGCGTGACCGGCCGGCTGGCCGGCACCAGCCGCGGCGTGGTTACCGATGCGCAGGGCGAATACATCATTGCCGTCCCCACCGGCGTGACCCTGCTCGAGTTCTCGTCCATCGGCTTCCGCACGCAACAGGTCACGATCAATGGCCGCGAGGTCATCGATCTGACCCTGGAGCCAATGGTGCTGAATCTGGAAGGGCTGGTCGTGGTCGGCTACATGACGCAGCAGCGGCGCGACGTGAGCGGCTCGGTCGGCAGCCTTACCGGTGCCGAAATCGCCGAGCAGCAAGTCGCGACGCTGGAGCAGGCGCTGCGCGGCCGGCTGGCCGGCGTCAACGTCGTCTCGTCCGGCGAGCCCGGTCGCGCATCCGCCGTGGTCGTGCGCGGCCAGAATTTTATCGGCAACGTCTCGCCCCTGTACGTCGTCGACGGTCTGTACATGCGGCAGAATCCCGGGCTCAATCCCGACGACATCGAATCCATCGAGATCCTGAAGGATGCGTCCGCGGCCTCGCAGTACGGCGCGCAGGCGGCCAACGGTGTGATCGTGATCACGACCAGGCGCGGGCGCGCCGGTGAGACCCGCCTCGCGATTCGCAGCTCGTACGGCTTCCAGGAAGTTCCGAAAACCATCGAGATGATGGATGCGGCCGGCTGGGCGCGCATCACCAACATGGCGCGCGCCAACGCGGGGCTGCCGCCGATCCCGGCCGCGCAGAATCTGCCGGCCGGCGTCGACGTCGACTGGCAGGATGCGGTGCTCGAGCGCGGTGCGCTCCAGGACCACAACGTGACCGTCTCGGGCGGCAGCGCCAGCGCGAGTTATCTGCTGTCGGGCGGCTTCCTGCGGCAGGACGGCACCATCATGAAGACCGGCTTCGAGCGCGCGAACCTGCGCTTGAACTCCGACCTGCGGCGCGGTCGTCTGACGGTCGGTGAGAATTTCGCGATCTCGCGCATCGAGCGCAGCAATCTGGCCGGCTTCCCGCTGATCGACGCGATGCGCATGCAGCCGACCATTCCGATTCGCGATCCGAACGATCCGGCGCGCTACGGTTACGGCAGCGATGCGAACCCGACCTTCGGCACCAATCCGGTCGGCTCGATCGAGCGGACGGACAACACTGATGAGATTCTCCAGGCGATGGGGACCGTCTATGCCGAGCTCGACCTGCTCGACCATCTGAAGTACCGTCTCAACCTCGGCGCGAACCAGCAGAACATTAACTGGCGCAATTTCGTGCGGCAGCGTCAGGTCCGGCAGAACACCGTGCCGGAAGAGACCTCTCTGACCGATCGCCGCGACAACATCACTTCCACCATTCTCGAGAACCTGCTCACGTACACCAACACATTCGGCGAGCACGACATCAACGCGATGGCCGGCTATACGGAGCAGCGCGAGCAGTTCCAGCGGCTCGAGGCATTCCGGCGCGGTTTCCCGGATGAGAACCTGCCGCAGATCGATGCGGGCAGCTCGCAGTTCGACAACCGCGGCTTCAAGATCGAGAACGCGCTACGCTCGTATCTGTTCCGCGCGAACTACTCGTTCGATCACAAGTACCTGTTCACCGGCAGCTTCCGGCGCGACGGCTCATCGCGTTTCGGGCCGGACAACCGCTACGGCAATTTCGCGTCGGCTTCAGTCGGCTGGCTGATCAGCGAGGAGCCGTTCTTCCAGTCGCTGCCGCTGCTGGGCGGCGGCCGCTCCGACTATTTCAAGCTGCGCGCGAGCCGCGGCAAGCTCGGCAACCAGGACATCGGCGACTACCAGTTCGCGGCCGCCATTGTCGGCAACCAGAGCTACCCGTTCGGCAACGACCAGATCGCGGTCGGCCAGACGCAGCTCAGTTTGGCCAACCCCGGCATTCGCTGGCAGGACAACACGCAGACCAACGTCGGCTTCGATCTCGGCTTCATGGATTCACGTCTCATGATCACCGCCGACTACTACGTCTCGGAATCGGGCGGCCTGCTGGTGCGCGCGCCATTGCCCTGGAGTCTCGGCTCGCTGCAAGCGCCGTTCGTGAATGCGGGCAGCGTTCAGAACAAGGGGTTCGAGCTGTCGGCGAGCCTGCGACAGAAGGTTGGCGAGCTGGAGCTCGATGTCGGCGCCAACTTCACGACCATCTCGAATAAGGTCACGGCGCTCGGCAACGGCGGCCAGCCGATCTTCGCGGGCCCGTTCGGCGCGGCGCGCACGACGGTCGGCTCGACCATCGGCCACTTCTTCGTTCTCAAGACCGATGGCCTGTTCCAGAGCGAACAGGAAGTCGCCGAGCACGGCGCCCAGCCGAACGCCAAGCCGGGCGATGTGCGCTTCATCGATCTCAACGATGATGGGCTGATCAACGACCTCGACCGCTACGATGCGGGCAGCGCGGTGCCGGACTTCGAGGCCGGCATGACAGTGGATGCGAAGTATCGCCGCTTCGATTTCGGCATCGCGGTGCGCGGCTCGCGCGGCGCCAGGATCTTCAATGTCGCGAAGTTCTGGAGCGACCGCATGGACGAAGGCTCCAACTATCGCGCGGACCTGGATCCCTGGACGCCGGACAACCGCGCTGCCAGGGATCCGCGCGCGGTCTGGGGCCCGGCCGGCAACAACAACAAGCGCGAGGCATCGGACCGCTGGATCGAGGACGGCTCCTATCTGCGGATCCAGAGCCTCACGGCCGGCGTGCTGCTGCCCGAGGCCTGGCTGCAGCGCGTAGGCGTGACGAATGGCGATACGCGCTTCTACCTCAGCGTGCAGAACCTGCACACCTTCACCGGCTTCTCGAACTGGGATCCGGAAGCGCTCGGCTTCAACGATCCGCTCGCGCGCGGCTTCGATGACGGACGCATTTATCCGAATCCGAGGACCGTCACCTTTGGCATTGACGTGAGGATGTGAGCCATGAGAAAGCGAAGCCTTAAACTCAATGCAGTCCTCTGCTCGCTGCTGGCGCTCCTGACGTTGAGCAGCTGCGCGGACCTCGAGTTGACGGACCCGAACGCGAAGACGACCGACACCTTCTGGAAGTCGCAGGACGACGCGCTGGCCGGCCTGAACGCCGCGTATCGCAGTTTGCAGGACAACGGGACGTACGGCCGCTGGCTCGCGTTCGCGTATGACCTGAGGTCGGACATCGGCTTCAGCCGCAGCCCGTGGGGCGATCTCGCGAACTTCACGAAGTCGGTGCTCGGCACCTACGACTTCGAGGTCAACCGCGAGCTGTGGCAGCACCACTACCGCGCGATTTTCCGGGCGAACCAGGTGATCGCGAACGTGGCCAATACCGAAATGGATGCCACATTGAAAGCGCGCGTGATCGGCGAGGCCAGGTTCATGCGCGCGCTACTCTATTACAACCTGGTCAACCTGTTCGGAAACGTGCCGCTGATCACGGAGCCATCGCAGCCGGAGGACCGGCCCGCGGCCGTGCCGCCGGCGACCGCGTGGGCGCAGATCGAGCAGGACCTGAAAGATGCGGCAGCCGCGCTGCCGGTCTCCTACAGTGGCGCGGACGTCGGGCGCGCCACGCGCGGCGCCGCCACCGCGCTGTTGGGCAAGGCGCTGCTCCAGCAGAAGAAGTGGGGGGAAGCCGCATCGCAGTTCGCGACGGTCGTGAACTCCGGCACCTATCAGCTGCTCGCGAATTTCGGCGACAACTTCGTCGCGAGCCGCGACAACAACCTGGAGTCGATCTTCGAAGTGCAGTTCGCGGGACCGCAGCACCTGAGCGCCGGCACGCGCGGGCAGAACATTCTGAAGATGATCGGCCCGTGCGGCGTCGGCTTCTGCGACGGCGAGCCGTCACGGTGGTATTTCGACCAGTTCCAGAAGGAGACAACCATCACCGGCGATGTCGATCCGCGGCTCGATGCCACGCTCTTCTACAACAAGGCCGGCGGCATGGACGTGTACGGCAGGCCTTTCGCCGAGCGCTACAGCAGACGTCTCGGTGACCGCTTCTGGAAGAAGTACGGCGAGCACTACAAGACGCAACAGGATTGGGACAACGAGATCAACGTGAAGGTCATGCGCCTCGGCGGCATCCTGCTGCTGTATGCGGAAGCGCTCAACGAGTCGGGGCAGACGACCGCGGCGTACGCGCCGATCCACCAGGTGCGCGCGCGCGCCCGCCTGGCGGCGCTGCCCGCGGGTCTGTCGCAAGCGGAGATGCGCGACCGCATCGAGCACGAGCAGCTGCTCGAGCTCGGGCTCGAGATGGAGCGCTTTCTATATCTCAGCCGCCAGGGCTGGCTGACCGACCCCGCAAAGATCGCGATCCTGAAGACGCACGATCCGGATTTCGAGTTCTTCGCGCCGCATCGCGCGCTGTTGCCCATTCCGCAGACGGAGCGCGACCTGAACCCCAACGTACCGCAGAACCCCGGCTGGTAATGCGTCGCACACGATCCGGCGCACTGCTCCTGTTTCTGGGAGCGTGCGCCGGAAAGCCGACGAATCCGGTCGAGCCGCCGCCGGTCACGGCGAGCTGCACCTTCACCAATCCGATCGCCGAAGGACAGGACCCCTGGATCGTGCGTCACGGTGACAGCTACTACCTCATCCAGTCGAAGGCGCGCGAGATCTGGGTCTACAAATCGGATCGGCTGACCGAGCCGCTGAAGAACGGAGTCAGAGTGTGGAGCGCGCCCGCGACCGGGTGGAATGCGCGGAACATCTGGGCGCCCGAGCTCCACTTCATTGACGGTCGCTGGTACATCTATTACGCCGCGGGTGAAGCCGGGCCTCCTTTCATCTATCAGCTCAGCGGCGTGCTGCAGTCGGTGGCCGACGATCCGCAGGGCACTTACATCGACAAGGGCACGCTCTTCACGGGCAACGCGCCGACCGCCGACGCGGAGAACATCTGGGCGATCGATGTCAACGTCGCACGCCTGAATGGCGAGCTGTACGCGGTCTGGTCGGGCTGGCAGCAGAACGCGACCACCGACAAGACGCCCCAGCATCTCTACATTGCGCGCATGACGAATCCATGGACGCTCGCGACGGCGCGGGTGAAGATCTCATCGCCCGTCGAGTCGTGGGAGCGCGGCACCGAGCTGGACATCAACGAGGGTCCGCAGTTTCTCGTCAACGGCGATCAGGTCTTCATCATTTACTCGGCGCGCGAGTCCTGGCTGCCCGCGTACAAGATGGGACAGCTCAGGCTGGCATCCGCGCATGCGGATCCGCTGGTGCCGTCCAGCTGGATCAAGAGCGGTCCCGTGTTCACCGGTACCGAGACTGTGCACGGCGCCGGACACGGCAGCTTCACCGTCTCACCGGACGGCACGGAGAGCTGGATCATCTATCACTCGAAGATCGACACGCGCCCCGGCTGGGACCGTGTGATCCGTTTGCAGAAATTCGAGTGGGCGAATGGCGCGCCCGTGTTCGGCATGCCGGTCGCTTCCGGCACGACGGTGCGCGTACCCTCCGGCCAGTGCGCGGCGTGATGCGGCGCGCGCACGCCATCATTCTCGCCGTCGGCGTTGCCATGACGACGTCGCCACTCGCCGCGCAGGCGCCCTATCACAATCCGGTGCTCCAGCAGCGCGATGGCGTGGCCGATCCGTTCCTGCTCAAATGGAACGGCGAGTATTATCTGTACGCGAGCGGCGATCCGATTCGCGCCTGGCACTCCACCGATCTCGTGCATTGGAGCGAGATCGGGCCCATGATCGCCAGCTCACGCGCACCGGAGGCGTGGAACCAGGCCGACGTCTGGGCGCCCGAAGTCGTCTACCGCAACGGCAAGTTCTACCTGTACTACACGGCATCGAAAGCGTCGGAGGACTGGCGCATTGGTGAAATGGCGCGGCGGATCGGCGTCGGTGTCAGCGACAGTCCGCGCGGCCCGTTCGTCGATGCGGGCTATCCGGTGACGCCCGGCTGGGGCATCGATGGCCACGTCTTCAAGGACCCGGATGATGGCCGCGAGTACATGTTCTACAGCTACCTGTACGAGCCGCGGCTGCCGGGCGCCGGCATTGTCGCGGACGCGCTGCAGGACTGGGACGACGTCGCAGGATCCCCTTCGCACGTGACCCGCGGCAGCGAAGCGTGGGAAGACAAGGACGGCGATCCCGGCAACGGCAGTCTGCGCTACACCAACGAGGCGCCTACCGTCCTGAAGCGCAACGGCCGCTACTACATGATGTACAGCGGCGGCTCGTGGGACCTGCCGACTTATGCAATGGCGTACGCCTACGCCGATCGCGTGCTGAACGGCGGATTGGATGGCGCGGGCTGGACCAAGGTCGTGCCGCCGATTCTGCGCAGCACACCGCACGTGCAGGGGCCGGGTCACAACTCGGTCGCGAAAGCGCCCAACAATGTCGACGATGTGACGGCCTATCACGCGCGCACGGTGCCGTTCGTCGGGCCGGGCGATCGCCAGACGTTCATCGACCGCCTGTACTGGCACCGCGATCGGCTGCACATGAACCCGCCGACCACGGGTGCGCGCGCGCCGCCGGTCCGGCCGCGCATCGCCGGCAACTTTGCGCGCGCGGGCGGCTCGGTCGGCGCGCAATGGCGCGTGGTCGCGGGCCACAGGCGC
>JBQTJO010000404.1:0-6000 GCA_052387015.1 Gemmatimonadota bacterium | reverse complement strand
CTCGATGGCGCCGACCACGCGCGGGGAGTGCGGAAAGCCGTGCTTCGTGAGAAAGCGGCCGACCTCGAGGTCGAGTCCGCGCCCCTCCTCGATGCGGCGGTACAGCTTGAGCACCAGCTTGTGCTCGAAGGCGATCGACGTGTTGCTCTGTTCCGCGCTCAGCAGACGCGGCGCGATCGCGCCGTCGCCCAGCTGCCGCAGCGTCGGCAGCGGCGTCGAGATGACCGAGCCTTCGGCGGTGGCGAAGCGGCGCCGCGCGCGGATCATGGACAGCAGCTCGTTCGCGAACTCCGGCGCAAACGAGGCGTCGATCACGAAGCGGTTCTCGTCCGCATCGCGCAGCTCGCAGATCGTGGGCGCCTTCAGCTGCGCGGCGCGCTCGCCCGTCACCCGGATGAGCGGCAGCACGTAATCCTCGGGATCGCCTTCGGCATAGTCGATCTGGAGCACGGCGATCACGGCCTCGCAGGTCGGAACGTCGATGGGAATCACATCGAAGGTCGTCAGTTCGCGGATGCTCTTCGATTTCGAGCGGAACCAGCGCTGCCGTCGTACGTAGCCCTGCAGCAGCTGCTCGAACAGCGCATTCGACGCGCCGGTCGTCAGGTCTTGCAGACTGCGCGCGCGCAGCACGGGCGCGACCGCCTGCTGCTGGACCATGATGCTGTCGCGGCGCGCCTTGGTCAGCTCGAACCAGTAGAAGGAATGCGGGCCCAGCGTGAGAAAGAAGGGCTTGGTCCCGATCTGCGGAAATTCCGTGCGGCCGAACAGCTCGACCGGCATCATCCCGTCGAAGCGCGACAGATCGAGATCGATGAACTGCACCAGCCGCGACAGGTTGACCACGACCAGGATGGTCTCGTCCTCGTACTCGCGCAGGAACGCGAGCACCTTGCGGTTGTCCGGGTACAGGAACTCGAGGCTGCCGCGGCCGAACGCCTTGTAGCTCTTCCGCAGCCCGATGATGCGCTTCATCCACCAGAGCAGGGAATTGGGGTTGGCCTGCTGCGCCTCGACATTCACGGTGCCGAAATGGTACTCGGGGTCGATGATCGCCGGCAGATACAGCTTCTGCGGATTCGCGTCCGAAAAGCCGGCATTGCGGTCGCCGCTCCATTGCATCGGCGTGCGCACGCCGTTGCGATCGCCCAGATAGATGTTGTCGCCCATGCCGATCTCGTCGCCGTAGTACAGCACCGGCGTGCCCGGCAGCGAGAACAGCAGACAGTTCATCAGCTCGATGGTCCGGCGGTCGTTGCCGAGCAGGGGCGCGAGACGCCGGCGGATGCCGAGATTGATGCGGGCGCGCAGATCGCTGGCATAGGCGCGGTACATGTAGTCGCGCTCCTCGTCGGTGACCATCTCGAGTGTCAGCTCATCATGGTTGCGCAGGAAGATCGCCCATTGCGTGTTGTCCGGAATGCGCGGCGTCTGGTCCATGATGTCGATGATCGGGAAACGGTCCTCCATGCGGATGGCCATGAACAGGCGCGGCATGACCGGAAAGTGGAACGACATGTGGCACTCGTCGCCAGTGCCGAAGTACGGGACCGTCTCCTCCGGCCACTGATTCGCCTCCGCCAGCAGCATGCGCGCGTGGAAGCGGTCGTCCACGTGCTTGCGCAGGCGCTTCAGGAATTCGTGCGTGCGCGGCAGGTTCTCGCAGTTCGTGCCCTCCTGCTCGTAGAGATACGGAATCGCGTCCAGGCGCATGCCGTCCACGCCCATTCGCATCCAGAAGTCGAGCACGCGAAACAGCGCTTTGTGCACCGCCGGATTCTCGAAGTTCAGGTCCGGCTGATGCGAGTAGAAGCGGTGCCAGTAGTACTGGCGCGCGACCGGATCCCACGCCCAGTTCGAGGACTCGAAATCCTTGAAGATGATGCGCGCATCGCGGTAGCGGTCGGCGTTGTCATTCCAGACGTAGAAGTCCCGCAGCGCGCTGTTCTTCGGAGCCTTGCGCGCGCGCTGGAACCAGGGATGCTGATCCGACGTGTGATTGATGACCAGCTCGGTGATGACCTTGAGGCCGTGATCGTGCGCGGCCGCCAGGAATTCCTTGAAGTCGCGCGTCGTGCCGTAGGCCGGGTGCACGCTCGTGTAGTCCGCGATGTCGTAGCCGTCGTCGCGCCACGGCGAGGGATAGAACGGCAGAACCCAGATGGCCGTGACGCCGAGGTCCTCGAGATAGTCCAGCTTCGACGTCATCCCCTGAAAATCGCCGAGACCATCCGCATTGCTGTCGCGATAGGCGCGCACGTGCAGCTCGTAGACGATCGCGTCCTTGTACCAAAGCGGATCGGCGAAATCCAGGTCAGCCATCCTGCCGCTCGATTCGGAATACGTGGGCGGGATTCACCAGCGGGTTCAATTCGACGTAGTTCCACTCGCCCTTCCACGTGTACGACTCATCGCTCAGCAGGTCCCGCACCACGAACGGCTCGTCCACGCCGATGCCGAAGTCCTCGAGCGGCAGCTGCACCCAGCCGGCCTGCGTCCACTGGACGTCCAGGTTCACCACCGTGAGCACGATGTTCTGCGGGTAGCGCCTCTCCGTAGCGCTTCCTCGTGGCGCCTCCTCGTAGCGCCTTCCAGTAGCGCCTTCCAGTAGCGCCTTTCGGTTTTGCTGTACGCAATAATCTGATCGTTCTCGATGGCGTGGAAGCGCAGCGTGTCATCAAGCTGCAGTGCCGGGTTCGCCCGGCGCGCGGCGTTCAGCCGGGTGAGATACGGCGCCATCGTGCCGGCCGCGTTCAGGTCCCAGCTGCGCAGCTGGTACTTCTCCGAGTGCAGGTACTCCTCGCTGCCCGGCTCGCGCGGCACATGATCCATGTGCTCGAACGCGGGGCCGTAGATGCCGTAGCTGGCGCCCAGCGTCGCGGCCAGCGCGGCGCGCTGCATGAACGCCGCGCGCCCGCCCTTCTGCATCTGCTCGGTGAGAATGTCCGGCGTGTTCGGCCACAGGTTGGGGCGGAAGAACTCGCGCGGACCGCCCGGCTTCGTCAGCTCGGTGAAATATTCGATGAACCCGGCCTTGTGCGTGCGCCACGCGAAATACGTGTAGGACTGCGTGAACCCGAGCTTGGCCAGCCGATACATGACCTTGGGGCGCGTGAACGCCTCGGACAGAAAGATGATGTCGGGGTACGCCGCCTTGAGCGAGCCGATGCACCATTCCCAGAAGACGAACGGCTTGGTGTGCGGATTGTCGACGCGGAAAATGCGCACGCCCTGCTGTGCCCAATAATCGAAGACGGAACGCAGCTCGCCCCACAGTCCTCGCACATCTTCGCTGCCGAAGTCGAACGGATAGATGTCCTGGTACTTCTTGGGCGGGTTCTCCGCGTACTGAATCGTGCCATCCGGGCGTTCGCGGAACCAGTTCTCGTGGTCTTTCGCGTACGGGTGGTCGGGCGCGGCCTGGAACGCGATGTCGAGTGCGAGCTCGATGCCGAACTCCCTGGCGCGGTCCTGCAGCCGGTGGAAATCGGCGAGCGAGCCCAGCTCGCCGTGAATCGCCTTGTGCCCGCCGTCCGGCGCGCCGATCGCCCAGGGACTGCCGACGTCGCCGGGCTCGGCGCTCAGCGCGTTGTTGCGACCCTTGCGAAAAGTCGTGCCGATCGGGTGAATGGGCGGGAAGTACAGCACGTCGAAACCGAGCGCCGCGATATGCGGCAGCCAGCGTTCGACGTCGCGAAAGGTGCCGTGACGCTCGCCACCCGCCGCACTGCGAGGGAACATCTCGTACCAGGTGCTGAAGCGGGCGCGCACGCGGTCGACCACGACCTCCAGCAGGTGCTCGTACTCGGTCTGATGCTCGCGATCCGCGTACTCCGTCATGGCCGTCGCCAGCTGCTCGTCGAGCGCGATCTGCCGCGCCTCCTCCGTCTGCGCGCGCAGCTTCGCGGCGGCGATCTCGAGGAACTTCCGGTCGTTGCGCCGGGCGCGCTCGGCCGCGGCTTCGATCAGCTGCGCGCCGATCAGCAGATCGATCGAGATGTCCTGGCCGGCCTGGATGCGCTTCTCGAGGTCGCGACGCCAGCCCTTGAACGGGTCGTGCCAGCCGACTACGGTGTATTCGCAGCGGCCCAGCTCGGCGGCCGGGAAGGACGCGCGCCAGCGGTCGTTGACCAGCTCCGTCATCAGCGTCTCGGTCCAGCGCGAGGCGCCCTTGCGCCGGTGCAGCAGTGCGCAGGACAGCGCTTCATGCCCGTCGACGAAGACATCCGCTTCAACGACGACTTCATCGCCCACCGTTCTCTTGATCGGGAAACGCCCGCAATCGATTTCGGGCTGGACACCCTCGATGATGACGCGCGACCGGCTTGGACGAACCGCACTCAATCGCGGACTGGCTGGCTTTTCAATTTTGGTTTTTTGCGGCATGCCCTCCTCGTGCCCCCTCCTTGCAGCATACGATTCATCCGGCTGCATTGCAAAAAGCGCGCAGTCCCGATTAGCCTTACGTCAGGCAGCGCAGGCGGCTCGGAAGTTGCCGCAGCGCATTCACTCGTAACTACCGGCAGGAGGTCGTGTGGGGTTCCGTTACAAGCTGCTGGCCATGATGGCGGCGGCGCTTCCGCTGATGGCAAGCTGTGGCCCGAGCGACGAAGAAAAGGCGATTCAGGCCGCCACCGACTCGATGGCGGCCGCGCGCGCGCGCGGCGAAATCGATCTTTCCAATCCCGAGATGGGCGCGAAGATGCAGGTGATCATCACCGATACGCTGCTCCAGCAGTCGCATAAGGAAGTGCCGAAGGGGCAGCTCACGATCGTGGTCGAAAACAAGGGCACACGACCCCAGTTCTTCGAGATGAGAGGCGAGAACGCGGCCTTCAAATCGTTGGCGATTCCCGCGGGCGGCAACGTGCTGATGACGGTCATCGCCGATCCGGCCGGCATCTATGCGCTGACCTGTCCGGACTCGGTCAGCGGTGCGAGCCGCTGTGGTCGGGCGGAGCTGATTGTGCGAGTAGGGGAGTAGGGGGGTAGGGGAGTAGGGGAAAGCTGCTCTTCTGCTCTTCTCCCCTTCTCCCCTTCTCCCCTTCTCCCCTCCAAAGCCCCTACTCCCCTACTCCCCTACGCCCCTTCGCCCTTACTCCCGCGCTCCTGCCGAAACACCCGCAATCACCATCGCCAATCCAAGCCAGCCGAACCAGTACAACTGCTGATTGAAAAGCAGCAGCGCGAGCAAGGCGCCCACCAGCGGCTCGATGCTGGCCGCAATCGCGGTCGGCGCCGCATCGATGCGCTTGACGGCCGCGAAGAAGACGAAGTTGGCGGCCAGCACGGCGCCGATGCCGAGCGCCGCGATGTAGATCCAGCCGGAGATGGAATCGGGCACGCGCGGCGTGTGCCCGACCAGCGGCAGCAGCAGCGCGAGAATGAACGTGCCGCCGGCCAGCTCCAGAAACAGCGTGCGCACCGCGCCGTAGCGGGGCACCGCGTAGCGCGCCATGATGGTCGTGCCCGCGTAGCTCGCGGCCGCCAGCACACCGCCGATCAGCCCCGCGAAGCGCGAAGCACTGAGTGTCGTGCCCTCGCCCGAGACCGTGCCGTTCACGGTCAGTGCGACGCCGATCATGACCATCACCGCGAGCGCGACCCGCAATCCGGTGAGGCGCTCGCCCAGCATGAAATGCGCGAGAAACGCGACCGCGACCGGCGCGACGTACAGCAGCGCGACCGCCGGCGCCACACCCAGGCCCGCGATCGCGAACTGGAAGCCGACCTCGAAGAACGCGACCAGCACGCCGCCCACCACGCCAATGATCATCAGGCCGCGCCGGTCGACCTTGAACAGATCGCGCGCGAACAAGCCGTAGATAATGAAACCGGCTGTCGCCAGGAAGATGCGCCAGAAGCCGACCGCGGTGATCTGCGCGCCTTGCGCGTAGAGTGCGGTGCTTAGCGGGCCGGTCGTGCCCCAGATTGCGCCGGCGGCCAGCGCGAAGGCGTAGCCGGTCAGCCGGCTGCGAGTGGCCGCCGTTGGTGCGCCGG
>JBQTJO010000403.1:0-6998 GCA_052387015.1 Gemmatimonadota bacterium | reverse complement strand
CCGCGCGCGTGCCGGAACACGTACGCATCGACCACGAACGCAAGCGCGAGCGTGACGAACGCCGGCAGCATGAGCAGCAGACGCGAGGAGAGCGGCCCGACGGCGCGCGCGGCCAGCAGGCGCGTGCGCAGCAGCGGCAGCGCGGCGAAGCACAGCCAGCCCACGCTCAGCGCCAGCACCGCCGCCGTGCGTGCGTTAGTCTGCGCCGGCACGTCGTGCAGCAGCGCCGCAACGGCGGCCAGCGCCGCAACCGTCAGCGGCCGCTCCCAGCCGCGCAGCGTGAGCAGTCCGCCGGTCCACAGCATGATGATCGCGAGATACAGCCAGAGCAGCGTGCCGGGCACCGAGTCGGCGAGCAGGAAGGATGGCGGCAGCAGCGCGCCGACCGCGCCGATGGACGCGATGATGCCTTCCTGCTGGCGCGCGGCGATCCTGAGCGCGGTCGCGGCGACCACTGCGAAGAAGAAGAGCGCGAACACACCGCTGATCAGCTGATACAGCTCGGCAGCGGCCAGCCCGGTGATGAAGAGGACGACGATGCCGCCGCCCATCAGGATCTGGCGATAACGACGTCGCTCGGGTAAGTAGAACGCGCCGGCGCCGAGCAGGCCGGTGCCGACCAGCAGACCGATCGCGATGCGCAGCTCCGGCGTGAGCCAGCCGCGCTCGACCGCATAGCGGAACAGCAGGATCAATCCGACGACGAGCAGGCCGACACCCGCGCGCCCGAGCCAGCCCTCGCCGGAATCCACCAGCAATTCCCACGGCGCCTTCGATGCACGCGGCCGCACGGGCGGAGGCGGAGGCGGAGGCGGAGGCGGGGGCGGAGGCGGAGGCGCGGCGCTGGGCGCTATGGCTGGCCCGGCGTCGCGTCCTTCGAGCTGCGCGACGCGGGCTTCCAGCGCGGCGAGGCGCAGCTCGAGGGAAGACGATCCGGCGTCAGACATGGCTCCTCCGCGTTCGGTTGCCTCTATACTACAACGCATCGACGGCACAGAGGCAAGAAAAGAAAACGGCGGCAGCAGCGCGCTGGGCGCGCCGTGCCGTCGTCGATGTCCCGCGTCGGGCAAACCCGATTTGTGATGACGCCTACTTCATCGCACCGGCGATCTGCTCGGTAACGGTGACGGCGAAGGGGCCCATGCCGTGCAGCTGGATCACGGTCTCGCCCTGGACCTTGCCGAAGTGCGCCATCTCTCCCGGAATCATGAGGTAGTCGCCCGGCTTGTAGGTCTTGAGCTTGGCCGCATCCGTCTTCTCACCCATGCCGAGCATGAACTTGCCGGACAGCACGGTCAGGTTCTCGGCATTCGGATGCCAGTGTCCCGGAAAGGCGTAGCCGGCGGGGAACAGCAGGCGAAGCGTGTAGGCTTCCCCTGCTTGCCCCGGATCGCCACTCAGTACCGCCAGCTTTATTCCCGGCACGAAGCCCGGTATTTCGAGCGGCGACCAGGTCAGGGCGCTGGCAGGGAGATCGAGCATCGCAGCACCAGACTGCTTCACCTGCTGCTGCGCCGCGGCAGAGAGCGGGAACGTCATGGACACGGTGAAGACCGCGAGTGTGGCGAGACGTTTCATGTGACCTCCAGTTCGACAGGGTGAACGCGCGCCGGCTGATGCCTGCGGCTACTTCTTCCTTTTCGCGAACAGTCGTGTCAGCGCGGCATTCGCGTTGAGCGCCTTGTACGCTTCGACATCGGCCAGCGCGGCCTGTGCGCCGGCCTTGTCACCGGCGCGCGCGAGCGCTCTGGTCATGAACATGCCGGCGAACGCCTTCATGAGCGGGGTCGTCAATTTCTGCTGCTCGGCGCGCGCGGCAGCCAGGTCCCTGGTCAGCGTCGCATGAATCAACTTCGCGACCGACGCGGCCTCGTTCACGTTCATCGCATTGGGGTTCGCGGCCGCGTTGGCTTCGAGTGCCTTGACCGCCAAGGCCACGTCGGCGGGGTGGCCGAGCACGCCATGGAAGAGCGCATCACGGAGCGGCGCGCTTGGGCCGGGATTCGGCATGGCCGACGCGTTGTAGTGCTCGACCGCTTCGGCGGTCTTCCCCTCGAGCGCGCTCACGAACGCGAGCAGCCGATGGTCCTGCTCGGAGACGTTCTCGAGTGACGCGCTCGCTGCCTCCTGGATCGCGAGTCCGATCTGCTGTCTCGCTTCCTTCAGCTTGCCCTCGAACAGATAGATGTGGCCGGTGTTGCGCAGGTAGGCGATGCGACGTCCGGGCGTCGCGACCAGGCTCATGCCGACGGCCAGATGCTGGCGCGCGGCCGCGTAGTCGCCGCGCAGGTGGGCAATCTCCGCCATGCCTTCATGGCCGACCTCGTAGCCGGGATCGATCTGAAGCGCGTGCGCGTAGTGCGCAGCCGCTTCATCCAGCCGGCCGTTCAGCTGGAGAATCTCGGCATAGGAGTCGTGCGGGTTCGGGTGGTTCGGCATCAGTTCGACATACTTCTGCACCACGCGCAGCGCCTCGTCGGTGCGACCGAGTGTGTTCAGACGGTACGCGAGAATGTTGTAATTGGCGGCGTAATCGGGAAAGCGCTTGACCGCGTCCTCGCCAATCTCCACGCCTTCAGCGGCTGGCGTCATGACCAGCCGTGCCCACGTGACGTGCGGATCGTCAGGCAAGTGCTTGCGCACCACATCGAGCAGGGCCCACGCCGCTTCCGCGCGCCCCGCACGCCACTCGCGCAGCGCGGCAACGAACAGCAGCTCGGGCGTGGATGCGCTCACCGCATCCCTGAGCGCGCGATCCAGCTCCTCCATGCGATCGGCCGCACTGAGCGTGGACGCCCAGGTCGCGTAATACGCGCGGCCGAGCGCGAACTGCGGATCGGCCTCGAGCACCGCCTTCAGCTTGGCGTCATAGCGACGGCCGCCGCCGATGTTCTCGACTTCCTCGAGCGCGGCGGCCAGCGCGGACCTGGCGCTCTCGGATGACGTCGTCGGATTGATGCGCTTGAGGGCGGCCTTCTCCGACGGCGCCTGCGCGCCGGCGGTAACCACCGTGAGCAGCAGACCGCTGACGGCGAGAACGGCGGAACGCCTGAGACGGTGTGACATAAGTGCCTCCCAGCTCCGGGGGTAGTGGGAAACGGCTGTGCGACTCGGGGATTCGGGGAAGCGCGCCTTGCGCGACGCGGCTGACGCCCAATATAGATGCCGGTCGTGCCGATGCAATCGTCACCGAAGCGTGCGCAGGAAGGCAATCAGCTGCCTGCGCTCCTTCTCGTTCAGCCGCAAGGGTTTGGGCTCGCTGTGGCCGACGGTCGCGGCGGGCGCGCCGTCGTAGTGCTCGACCACGGCCTCGAGCCTGTTCAGCTGTCCCGCGTGCATGTACGGCGCACGGCTTGCGACGCCGCGCAGCGCGGCCCATCGCGACTGCGCCGGCGATGACCATATAGGATGACGATTGTCGTTTTCATGGAAGGAATCTGCGACGGTCGGGCCTGCGTAGCGTTGAACGGAAACGCTGATTGCTTTGAACAAACCTGCTACCGACGCGGTTGTATGGACTTTGCTGCTGATGGGGTGAGCGATACTGGCAACTGTTCATCGAGGTGAAATGACCGACAGTTTCGAGTCACTCGGATTGCGCGCGGAGCTTCTGAGCGCGCTCAACAATCTCGGTTACGAAGAGGCGACGCCGATCCAGGCGGCCGCCATGCCGCATCTTCTGGAGGGGCGCGACCTGCTCGGCCAGGCGGCGACCGGCACGGGCAAAACGGCGGCGTTCGCGCTGCCGATCCTGCACCGGCTGACGCGCCGCATGAGCGGCGAGCCGGTCGCGCTGGTGCTGGTGCCGACGCGCGAGCTGGCGGTTCAGGTGGCGGAGGCGATGCACCGCTACGGCAAGGATCTGGGCGTACGCGTGCTGCCGATCTATGGCGGGCAGCCGATCGGGCGGCAGCTGCGCGAGCTGGAGCGCGGCGTCGACATCATCGTCGCGACGCCGGGGCGTGCGCTGGATCACATCAAGCGCGGCACGCTGCCGCTCCAGCACATCGAGTCGGTCGTTCTCGATGAGGCCGACGAGATGCTCGCCATGGGCTTCGCCGAGGACATTGAGGCGATTCTCTCGGAGGCGGCGGCGGAGCGCCAGACCATCCTGTTCTCCGCGACCATGCCGCCGCGCGTGGCGGCGCTCACGCGCAAATATCTGCGCGACCCGATCCGCATCGAAATCGAGCGCGAGGCGACGCCGGCCGGCGAAGCGCCGAAGGTGCGGCAGACTGCGTACGTCGTGCAGCGCGCGCACAAGCTGGCCGCGCTCGGCCGCGTGCTCGACATCGAAGCGCCGGAGGCCGCGCTCGTGTTCTGCCGCACGCGCAATGAAGTCGATCAGCTGGCCGAGGCGCTCAACGCGCGCGGCTACCGCGCCGAAGCGCTGCACGGCGGCATGTCACAGGAACAGCGCGACCGTGTGATGAAGAAGCTGCGCGCGGGCACGGCCGAGCTGCTGCTGGCGACCGATGTCGCGGCGCGCGGTCTGGATGTGGAGGTGCTGACGCATGTCATCAACTACGACGTGCCGTCCGCGCCGGAGTCGTACGTGCACCGCATCGGCCGGGTCGGCCGGGCGGGTCGTGAGGGTGTCGCCATCACGCTGGCCGAGCCGCGCGAGCACCGCCTGCTCAAGAACATCGAGCGCGTGTCGGGGCAGAAGCTCGAGATCGGCAAGGTGCCCACACTGGCGGACCTGAAAGCGCGCCGGCTCGAGACGACGCGCGCCGCGCTGCGCGAGACGATCCTCGACGACGAATTCGGCGAGTTCCAGGTGGTCGTGGACGCGCTGTCGGACGAGTTCGACGTCGTCGACATTGCGTTGGCGGCGATCAAGCTCGCGCACGATGCCACGCACACGGGCGAGGAGGAGGAGCAGGAGATCCCGACGGCTGCGCCCGCGCGCGAGCCGCGCAGAGGTGACGGCAAGCGGCCGCGCGGCGGGCCGACCACGCGCGTCTACGTCGGGCTGGGCCGCTCGGCCGGGGTGCGGCCGCAGGACCTGGTCGGCGCGATAACCGGCGAGGCGGGACTGGCCGGGCGCGACATCGGCGCGATCGAAATCGCGGATCGCTTCTCGCTGGTCGAAGTCCCGCAAAGCGCGGCGAACGATGTCATCACCGCGCTGCGCGGCACGACTATCAAGGGCCGCCGGACCACGGTACGGCGGGAACGCTTCGAGCGCTGAGCTCAGCCGTCGGCGCGCTCGTCGTCGCGTGCCATCGTGATGGGAAACACGCGCGTCTCGTTCGCAGCCATATCGATCAAGCCGTCGCGGATCAGGATGTCCTCGATCGCAGCCAGCGCGACCTCGCGCCGCGCATCGGTCTCCGGCGCGGTGCGCACGATGTCGTCGATGTCGATGACCTGCTTCATGACGTGATCGCGGGCGGCAGCGCGGACAGCGTCGGGCGCCGCGTAGGCGCTCAGCACCTCGTCGATGTCTTCCTCACGGATTGCGTACGGGACCGGATCCATTAGCATACTCCTTTCCGGAGGAGCGAATGCGCATGTTTCGGACCTGTTCATTGTTTCTGCTGTTGGTGTGCGCGGCCGCCCAAGCACAGCAGCGGCCGAATTTCATCCTGATCTACAGCGACGATCACGCCGCCCACGCGGTCTCCGCGTACCGGCAGCACCTGAAGTACGCGATCGGGCTGCCGGCCACCCCCAACATCGACCGCATCGCGCGCGACGGGCTGCTGTTCACGAACGCGTTCGTGACCAACTCGCTCTGCGGGCCCGCACGCGCGGCCGTGCTGACCGGCCAGTACGGCCATCTCACCGGTGTGATGACCAACGCGGATTCGCTGCACCCCACCGTCACGACCTTTCCGAAGCTGCTGCAACGGGTCGGTTACCAAACCGCGATTTTCGGCAAGTGGCACCTGAAGGAGCGGCCGAGCGGCTTCACGCGCTATGAAATCATGCCGGGCCAGGGCAGCTACTACAACCCACTGCTGGTCTCCGCGAGCGACAGCATCCGGCACACCGGCTACTCACAGGAAATCATTACGGACCGGGCACTCGGCTGGATCGAGCAGCAGGAGCAGCCGTTTTTTGCGATGATCAGCTTCAACGCGCCGCACCGCTGGTGGGAGCCCGGTCCGGATCAGCTGCCGCTCTACCGGGATCGCGATCTGCCGGAGCCGGGCACGCTGTTCGATAACGGCTCGGGCCGCGTCTTCCGTACGACCGACGTGGAGATGACGATCGCGCTCGACCTGGTCGAGCGCGACCTGAAGCTGATCGAGCCGGACGACATGAACGCGGAGCAGCTCGCCGAGTGGCGCAAATGGTACGATCCGGAGAACGCCGCGTTGCGCGCCGCGAACCTGGCGGGCGCCGAGCTCGTGCGCTGGAAGTATCAGCGCTTCATCCAGGACTACATGCGCGCGGTCGCCGGTATCGACGCCGCGGTCGGCCGTGTGCTCGAGCGGCTGCCCGCGAATACGATCGTGATCTACAGCTCCGATCAGGGCTTCTTCCTCGGCGATCACGGCTGGTTCGACAAGCGCTGGATGTACGAGGAGTCGATCCGCACGCCGCTGTTGATCAAGTGGCCGGGCGTGATCAAACCGGGCTCGGTGAACGAAATGCTGGTGATGAATCTGGATCTGGCGCCCACGCTGCTCGAGCTGGCCGGCGCATCAGCCGATCCGCTCATGCAGGGTCTCAGCCTGGTGCCGCTGCTGCGCGGCGGCAAGACGAACTGGCGGGATGCCATCTACTACCAGTACTTCGCGTATCCCGACTGGCACATGGTGCGGCGGCAGTACGGCGTGCGCGATGCAGGCTACAAGCTCATCCACTTCTACGAAGTGGGTGAATGGGAGCTGTTCGATCTGGCAAAGGACCCGCACGAGCTGCGGAGCGTGTACGCGGATGCTGCGTATGAGGACGTCGTCGCGCGCATGAAGGCGAAGCTCGCAACGCTGCGCGCGCAGTACGCGGTGCCCGAGAAGGACCGGGTGCCGTATACCGAGTGGCAG
>JBQTJO010000402.1:0-7537 GCA_052387015.1 Gemmatimonadota bacterium | reverse complement strand
GGCCGACCCACCGTGCGCTCGCGACCGATCTTCTGGTATTTCATCAATAACCCATGGCCGGCCAGGAAGATTTACCTGAGCCCGAACTACGCCGTGCGCGATGGACAGTGGAAGCTGCTGATGAATGGGGATGGCAGCCGCCGCGAACTGTACGATCTGCACGAAGATCCGTCGGAGAGCCACAACATCGCCGCAGCACATCCGCAAATTGCGGCGCGGCTCGCCGAGTTGATTACGACCTGGCGTGAGACGTTGCCGCCGGAGTCACGCCTTGCCGGCGGTCCGCCCGCCGACTGGAAAGGCTGGCGCTAGCTCTACGGAAATGCGCTACGGAGATGCGCTACGGAAATGCGCTACGGAAATGCGCTACGGAAATGCGCTACGGAAATGCGCTACGGAAAATGCGCTACGGAAATGCGCTAGTCGTAGGCGGATAGAACCGTGAAGATGCTGGTGAAGACGCCCTGCCCGACCACGAACCCGATCAGCGCACCGTTGCTGTCGCCGAGCTGACCTGCCAGAAATCCTACACCAATGGCCGGCGCGAGCGCGCCCAGCGCGGATCCGAACGGTTTAGAGAACGGGACGCCGTGTTTCTTGTTGATGGCGTGCGCACCCGCTGCGCTGCCTGGAACCGTCCCCGCAACCCCTCCGATCAGGATGCTGGTCAAACCCGGATCGTCGCCGCCGCCACAGCAGCCGGTGATGTCGTAGGTGAGATGGCCGGCGTAGGCGCCGAGAAACATGCCGAGCCGCGATCGGGACCAGGCTGTCGGGTTGTTCGATGAAGGTGCTGTCGCGCTGCTGCGCGGAGTGCCCCCGGGGTGACTCGAACACCCGGCCTGCGGTTTAGGAAACCGTCGCTCTATCCACCTGAGCTACGGGGGCTAACCTGAAATTCGTCTATCGACGCCTGAAAAATAACGTCGGCGCATGCGTTGCGGCAGAGCTGATGCTTGCAGCCGTGGCAGCTACGACTCTTTCCGGCGCTTCCCGCGATTCAGTATCGCTTTCGTGCGCGCAACATGCTTCTTCTGACTCGCCGCGCGCACGAGAGCATCCCAATCGTCGGGTGGGTTCCCCGACCGGAGCATGGCTGCGAATACCGCATAAGCGTCGTGGTTGCTGCTATAGGTGCGAAGCGATTCTTCATCATTCACCCACGCGAAGACTATGATCTTTGCGCCGGAATGGAAGCGGTAGAACAGCCTGTAGCGACCGTTGCCCGTTTTTCCCCTGAACCAATGCCTTGAATCCGCGCCGAGCGTCCCGCCGTGCCGAAAAGCCGCATTACCGGGATCGGCGGGAATCTTGTCGAAGGCCAGATCGAGAAGATGCGCGAGCAACTTCGCATTGCCACTCGCTGGGGCCTTCGGGCCTTGGGCCTTCTCTGCCTCGACTTCACCGACCAGCCGCTCCATCTGGTCGAGGAACAGCGCGTGAGCGAGAATCGCCCAGCCGTTGATGTAGATCACGCCATCAGTCGGCGGCGCGACGGATCGACGCCGTTCGCCACTGCGCCGGTCCTTCCCTCTCTGTCCCTCAGCCAAGCAGTGACCTGTGGCTCAGCCGCTCACAGCGCAGTGACGCCCTCGACCGGAGCGTCATGGTCGATCACCACGCTGGAGGTGAGTGCCCGCGCCCGCTCCAGGAGCGCTGTGGGGAACGGCGCTACATGGTTCCTGGCCGCGGCAATATCGGAGGCCAGGAACTCCAGGAATTGCGCGAGAACGGGATCACCAGCGTCTTCCACAGCGGAGGCATTCACCAGCTTGACCTCGTCCCCCTGGATGATGTAGCCGAGGCGCTCCCCCGGGCGAAGTCCGAGAGCAGCACGAACGCCGCTCGGCACTGTGGTCTGGGAACGCTCAGTGATCTTGCTGGTCAACATGCCTGGCACAGGGATTCCTCCGCCGGAGTAGTGCACTTGCATTATAATAATGCGATTGCATTGTTCCGTCAATCCCACCGCTTCATCCGGCGACCCGGTCGTTTTTTGACACTAAACGGGAGACTGGCCGAGCGTTCGTTCAGTCCCTCTCCCTCTCGTAATCGAGCGTCCGATCGTGGTATTCTGCCGGTGAACGCTCCGTCGGCTTCACACGGGGCCTGGAGCGGTTGGGGCGAAAGGCGAGGTGCCGCAAGGGCCGTGCGGTGTTTATGGCCAATACGCCATAAAGGGGAGTAGGGGTGGAGGGGAGGAGGGGCGTAGGGGTTGAGGGGTGAAGGGTGATCGTGAGAATCCCTTTACTCTCCCGCCCTCCACCCCTACGCCCCTCCCCCGTGCCCCACGGCGCCTTTCGCCCAATCTCAGTACGTGACGAGCGTGTGGAGCGGCGCATCCACAAGCCGCGCGCGGCCATTCAGAAAGCCCAGCTCGATAGGAATGCAGTAGCCCGCCAGCTCGCCGCCGACCGAGCGAATCAGACGCCCGCTCGCTTGCGCGGTGCCGCCCGTCGCCAGCACGTCATCGACGATCAGGACACGCTGTCCGGGGCGGATCGCGTCCGCGTGCGTTTCCAGCGCGTCCGTGCCGTACTCGAGCATGTAGTCCACGCGCACCTTCACAGCGGGCAGCTTGCCGAGCTTGCGAATCGGCACGAAACCGATACCCAGCTCGAAGGCGAGGGGCGCGCCGAAAATGAAGCCTCGTGATTCGATGCCGGCAATGATGTCGATGCCGTGGTTGGCGAAATGACGGGATAGATGAGAGACCAGATCCCGGAAGAGGACGGCGTCGCCTAGAACCGGTGTGATGTCCTTGAAGATGATGCCGGGCTTGGGAAAATCGGGAATATCGCGAATCGCGGAGCGCAGCCGCTCCGCAATCAGCTCGTCACTGCTCACTTCGAGCCGGCCAGGTACCCCGCCAGCAGGCCGGCCAGCAAAGCGTCCAGCCGGTCGCCGGTCGCGAGGCGCGCGATCACCGCATCGGCGTCTTCCACCCGCAGCCGGTGGGACAGCTTCTCCAATCGGTCCGCCAACTCGGACACAGGCGTGTGTATGGACGCTTCCGCCAGCGGCTTTCGCTCCACACCATTCGGCAGCCGGTCCGTCTGTTCGGGAATGATGAAAGCGTCCAGCGGGAATTCTTCGGCAGGGTGAGCGGCATGGCTCAGCTCAGCCAGCACGGCCTCGGTTTCGAAGACGTCGGCCTCGAACATGGGCTCGGCCGTGCCCTCCTCATCTGCGGTCTCTTCTTCGACCAGGGCGGCGGCCGCCACGGCCGGCTTGCCTGGGAACGGCGGCGCCATGCGCCCATCGCGGCCCCCAGACATGCCGGAAGCTGCGCCGGGCTGACTCGTCACGGGCGGCAGCGGTGCGGCCGCGCGCTTCGGCTCGTTTGCAGCTGACTCGTCGGGCATGCTCTCGATCGGGAACGTGTACAGGATGCAAGCTGTTGAAATAGTAAGCGTTTCGGCGATCGACCGAAAGGATGATCTCAGGGAACTGGCCCGTTCCCGATGCGGATGGCGAGGCCGAAAAAGAAGTTGCGTCCGGGCGCCGGCTCGAAGTAGCGGGCGCCTGCCGCGTTGACCACGACCGATCCGCTGTAGCGCTCGTCGGTCAGATTGTTGATCGCGGCGAATGGCGTCAGACCGGTGCGGCCGATCGGTCGGGCTGCCCGCACTCTCAGATTGACCACGGTTGCGCCCGGATTGCGCGCGGCCTCGCTGTTCGCATCGTCGGCGTAGTAGCGCGAGGTGATCTCCAGCTCCGGCTCGATCACGACCGCGCGCGTGCGCAGCACGGGCCGCACGATCAGATGATGAGGCGCCACACCGGGCAGACGGTTGCCCTCGTTGCTCACCGCATCGATCCCATCGTCCAGGAAGACGAAATCACTGAACGTGTACGACGCCGTGAATTGCAGCGCCGGTGTCAATCCGGCCGTCGTCGTCAACTCGATGCCGCGATGGCGGGTGCGGCCCGCGTTACGGAAGAAATCGCGTCCTTCGACCTGCGCCACCTGAAACGGCACGATCGCATCCTGAATTCTTATCTGGTAGATGGAGGCATCGAGGGCGACCGAGCCGATGCGCCCGCGATAGCCCAGCTCGAATGCGAGCGCGCGCTCGGGATCGAGTGAGCGGTTGAAGCCGGGCGCGCAGCACGGCTGTCCTGCTGCCGGCGGCGCGTTGATGATCTCCGTCGTGGTGGGCGTCTGGAACGAGGTGCTGACGCTCGCGAACAACGTATGGCGCGCGGCCGGAGCGTAAGTCGCGCCGACCGCGGGACTGAACGCCGAGAGCGTGCGCTCGCCGGAGTCATCCCGGCCGTCATCCCGAAATCGATCTTCGACCTGGAAGTGCGTGCGATCGTAGCGCGCGCCGGCCGAGATGCTGACGCGATCACTGAGCTCGTGCAGCCAGCGGACGAACGGCCCGACGGACGTGATGCGATCGGTCTGGTCTCGCCGCTGCCGCGTGCCCTGCTTACCCGCGACGTTGTCGTGCTCGGCGCGCTCGTCCGCCTGCCGTTCCACGTCGAGGCCGAGCGTGAGCCCGCGCAGTGCGAACGTGCTCCGGAAGCCGATGGCGCCGCGCTCGAGTGTGATGTAGGCGAACGGCAGCGGATTGTCGAGCGTGCGCCTCACCGCATAGCCGGTGAGCTCGAGGCTGCCGCCCGCGACGCGCCTTTCGTGCAGCAGCCCTGCCTGCAGTTGTCTGCTTTTTTCGCCCGCGCCGGTAGCCACGTTGCGCGGCCACGCCATCCACGGTTTCCGCTCGGCCGAGTCGCGCGGCAGCGACCCCGGATTCTGCGCGACCGGCGCATCCGCGATGCTCAACGTGAACGAGCTTCGCGCTGCCGCGCCATGAAACCGTTCGAGACGCGCGGTCAGGTTGGTCTGCTCGAAGCGCGCGTGGTCGCGCGAGCCGGCCGCGTCGACACGCGCGCTGCTCAGGAGATAGCGGGTTCGCTCGCTGCCGCCGCCGAGCTTCACGTTGAAGCGCGCGAGGTCGTCGACGCCGCCGCGGCCGAGGTTCGCGCCGATGCCGCGCGCCTGCATGCGGAAGCCGGGCGGCGGCCGTTCGCTGTGCAGCTCGATCACACCGCCCGCGGCGTTGCCGTGCAGCATGGATGCGGCGCCGCGCAACACCTCGATGCGCCCGATCGATGTCAGATCCACGTTGTTGAGGTTCGACTGGCCGTCGGGCATGGTCAACGGGATGCCGTCCTGGATCACCCGGATGCCGCGCACGCCGAACGCGGCGCGCGCGCCGAAGCCGCGCACGGAGATGCGGGTGCCGAGCGCGAAGTTGTAGCGGTTGTTGACGAAGACGCCCGGCACATCGGCGAGCGCTTCGTCCAGCGTTATGCCCGGCCGGCCGGCCTGTATGCGGTCCTTGGAGATGATCGAGACGGCGGCCGGCAGGCGCGTGAGCGCGGCGCCGGAGCGCGTGACCGTGACTGTCAGGGTATCGAGGGGTACGACGCTCGTGTCCTGCGCACTGGCCGCGATCGGAGCGATGAGAGTGATGATAGCGATCAGAGCGACGCGCGTCGGTTCCTCCTGGCCCGGATGTACTCGAACAGCATCGGCAGCACCGAGAGGCCGATGATGGCGAAGATCACCAGTTCGAAGTGCTGCTCGACGGCAGGAATAGTGCCGAAGAAGTAGCCGGCAAAGACGAAAATGGCAATCCAGGCCAGGCCGCCGGCCACGTTGTAGAACAGAAAGCGCGAGTAGGTCATGTAGCCCGCGCCGGCCACGAACGGCGCGAAGGTCCGGATAATCGGCACGAAGCGGGCAAAAACGATGGCGCGGCCGCCGTATTTTTCGTAAAAGACGTGCGCGCGATCGAGGTATTCCCGCTTGAAGAAGCGCGACTCCATGGTGAAGGCGCGCGCCCCGATATAGCGTCCGATCGAGTAGTTCACGCTGTCTCCCACCACGGCCGCAATCGACAGGAGCACGAACAGCAGCACGGGATTGAGTGCGCCGCGCGCCGCGAACGCGCCGGCCGCGAACAGCAGCGAATCGCCCGGCAGCAGCGGCATGACCACCAGTCCGGTCTCCACGAAAATGATGCCGAACAGAATCGCGTAGGTCCAGGTGCCGTACTGGCGGATAATGCTGTCGAGATGATCATCGATGTGCAGGATGAAGTCGATGAGGCCGCGAAACAGCTCGACGATCGTACCGATGAACTCCATTCAATCTCCTAGCCCGACCAGCCGAACCTGCCGAGTAGCGGCACGAATATGCAGGCGGTCACGTCACTGGTCGCCACTCCCGCCGCGCTCTTGCGCACGAGCGTGAGCTGCTGCAGGTCGCGATCGCCGATCGGAATCAGCATGCGGCCGCCCTCCGCCAGCTGGTCGACCAGCGCGGGCGGAATGGCGGGCGCGCCGGCCGCGACCAGGATCGCGTCGTAGGGTGCGTAGCGCGACCAGCCGATGGTGCCATCGCCGACCAGCAGCGCGACATTCGGCAGCCGGAGCGCGTCGATGGCACTGCGCGCGCGCAACGAGAGCTCACGGATGCGCTCGACCGAGTAGACGTGCGAGACCAGCTGCGCGAGCAGCGCCGTCTGAAAGCCGCTGCCGGTGCCGATCTCCAGCACGCGATCGGCCGGCTTCAGCTCCAGCGTCTTGATGTAGAGTGCCTGCAACGAAGGTTGCGAGGCGGTCTGGCCGAAGCCGATCGGCAGCGGTGCGTCGTCGTAGGCGCGATGCTGCGCCGACTCGGGCAGGAAAATGTGCCGTGGCGTCAGATCGAAGGCGCGCAGGATCTCGAGATCCTCGATGCCGTGATCGCGGATCACTTCGATCAGCTGCCGCCGCTGGCGTTCGAAGCGAAGCTCGCTCAAATGCTCAGCTCCCAGTCCCGGATGCCTTCGAGCAGGCGGTAATTCGTAAGATCCAGATGCAAAGGCGTAATCGAAATGAAGCCGGAATGCACGGCGCGGAAATCGACGTCGGGCCCGCCCCACCACTTGCTCTCGCCGCCGCCGATCCAGAAGTACTCTCTGCCATTCGGATCCTTGGCGCGCGTCAGCGAGCCGACGTACGCGCGCCGGCCGAGCGTGGTGATGCGCACGCCGGCGATGCGGTCCGGATCGACCGCGGGCAGATTGATGTTCAACAGCGTCTCGGCCGGAAAGTCCTCGCGCGTGAGCAGCTTTCCGAGCAGCTTCGAGAGAATGCCGCGCCACTCGCCGATGCGCGTGGGCTCCTGTCCGGTATACGAGATGGCGACCGACGGAATGCCGAGAATGGTGGCTTCCATCGCGGCGGCAACCGTGCCGGAGTAGAGCACGTCGTCGCCGAGATTGGCGCCGTGATTGATGCCGGAAAGGACGAAGTCCGGCTTGTCCGGCAGCAGCTCGCCCAGCGCGAGCACGACGCAGTCTGTTGGCGTGCCGTCCACGACCTGCACGTCGTCCGCGGCGGTGCGCACGCGCAGCGGATAGTGCAGCGTCAGCGAATGGCTGGTCGCGCTCTGCTCGCGGTCCGGTGCGACGACGTGGACGTTGCCCAGCTCACGCGCCGCAACGCTCAGCACCTGGATCCCGTGCGCCAGATAACCGTC
>JBQTJO010000401.1:0-7011 GCA_052387015.1 Gemmatimonadota bacterium | reverse complement strand
GTTGAGCATGACATCGGCTGGTCCTCCGCGTTTCATGCGACGGTTCGTTAGAGTCGCATGTGGCTCTGGTAATCCTGCGTGAACACGGGAGAGCTAACCCACGTTCAGGCCGGAGGGCCAGCCCAGTCATAATTTCAGACAGAAAAACGGATTCTTGCCCCGATGGATCATCTCTTACAAATTTTGAACATGGCCAAGAACCCGCATTTTGACTTCACACAACTCAGTCCGGCCGAGCGAGTTCAGCTTGCGCTAGATTTGTGGGACAGCGTCGATCCAGCCGCGGGCGTTGATGTCCTGCCATTGACCGATGAACAGCGTGCGGAACTCGACCGTCGCTTGGCCGATCTCGAATCGAATCCTGGTGACTCTTCACCGTGGTCCGAGGAGAGAGATCGACTACTAGCCCAACTGCAGGACGAGAACCGACGTAAGCGCGGTGCCTGACTCCTATCCGCTGGTTGTCCGGCGGCTTGCTTCTCTCGATATCAACACTGCAGCGCTGTGCTATGAAGACCGTATCCAGGCTTGGCCTGAAGTTCGTCGCGGAAATCGATGCCTGCTTGGAAACAATCCGGCCGAATCCCGAACTATATCCCGTCGTCCATCGTGACATCCGGCGCGCGTTGGTGCGGAGGTATCCATTCGCGGTATTCTACGTGTTCCGTGACGAGACGGTCATAGTCACCGCGTGCATGCACACTCGTCGGGCGCCGACAGCATGGCGCCGGCGGCGATAGCGTCCGAATATTTCTGTCTAACATCGGGTGAAGCTGACACGGATAGCTCAACGATATTGCCTCGGCAGCATGGGCCGCGCAGCTTTATGTGAAGCGGCGCCCCGCGTCAAGGGTGTTGCTCTTGATGCCATTTTACTCTTCGGTTGTTCGCGCACGTCTCATCGCCGTCGTGGACGCTCAATCAACTCCGGCTCCGGCCGAGCCTCTCCTGACGCGCGCGCGGTGGCCTCTGCGCTACGCGCGCCTACGGCTCGCTTCGCTCCGCGGCCCCCACGCCATTCTTTCCTACACTGCCCATTCTATTATAATAGGCCTACCTCGCCCTGCTCAGTATTTCTTTACATGTCTCACTTAATCTTGGCAGAGAGGGTCGCGCAGAGAACGAAGCTCCGGAGCGATCATGTGTGCCTGTGGAATCAAGTCAGCGCGCAGCAGGTTCGCGAGTGTGCGCGCATCAACCGCGTCCGTTCTTACCTTGGCGTAGGCAATCGCCTTCAAATATTTCGCGTGCGCCAGGACCAGATCAATACCTTCGGCCTGCAGCAAGTCCGCAAGCCAGTACCAGCTGCCGGTTGCTTCCACCACTGCGCGGTGCGGCCCTGCGTGCCGGCGGAAATAGCTGAGCACCGCGAGGCGGTCACAGCTGATCTTCGCGTGATCGACCGTCAGACCGTTGCAGTTGATGGTGTTGATCATGAGGGTGCGCTTGTGCAAATCAATACCGGAGTGCAGCATGTTGTCTCCAGGGTTTCGTGGATCGTCCATCGTATGCCCCAAAGTCCTTTCTGGTAATATCACGCCGCTGCAGTTGTCGAGGCGCTCAACGTGGCCAGTGCCCGCCTATTGCGCGTGAGCGCCTCGCAACTGTGTGCCCGGCGATACGCGCCCAGCCGGCAGGCGTCCATGAGCGTGCGCGCATCACGTTTGTGCGTCTTGGTGCGGCGTGTGCGCGTGGCATACATGGGCGCGAAATGTGGACCTGCCACGATCACTTCGCGCCCAAGGTGCTCCAGATGGCGCGCCACCCACTCGCTTTCCGTGCTGGCCTCCAGGAGAATCCGCGCGGGGCTATAACTGGCGAGCACAGCGGTGAAGCCGTCACGCGTGGTCGCAATACGGCGCTCCTCGAAAGTGCCGTCCTCGCGTCCGATGCAGAGTTGGCTCTGGAGTTTGTGCAGATCGAGTCCTATCGTGTACATGTGCTGGCCTCCCGGTTCGTTGCTCCCCGCGCGAGCGGTGAGCGCGTGAAATCCTTGTGGGGCGAACCTGCCACCACGTCGCCGTGGAGGCCAGCCGCTTCATACGAACTACACTTATTATAATCCGTTAGACGGCGCGAACAACGCATCGATAACGGAGCCGCGCGCCTCCTCCGGATGCGAGCGGTTCTCTTCGAGCGCACTGACATGTCGAAGGAGTGCGCGATGAGCTGAAGAGTCGCCGCAAGTATAAGAGCCCTGGGACAATCCGTTCGAAAATGCAACGCTTTGACGTTCTCGGCCGCACTGAATGTGTGATCGAGCGTGGTCCATGACACTGCCCTCATGGCGTAGCCGGCGGCACGGATCGTATTTTATGCTTGCGAACGGCTTGTTTCAGACGGACGGAGACCCATTGGACGTAAAGAAGCTGTCCAGCATAATTCAAGGTCGCGTGGTTTCCGGTCTCGCAGTCGTTTCAGATCAACTCGCGCTGCGCTTCGCTGATGGTTCCACGTTGATGATCGAACGAACCACTCGTGGCGTTTCTGCGGTCCTTCACGAGCCTGCTGCTCCCGATGTACACGAACTTAAGGCGCGGCCAACTCGCCGTCAGCGCGATTACCTTGACTTCATTCGAAATTACATGGCTCGCTATGGAGCTTCGCCGGCCGAAGCAAATGTCGCAGACCATTTCATGGTGTCTGCACCTTCGGCGCATCTGATGATCAAGACGCTCGAGCGGCGCGGCTTCATAACTCGCGATCGTGATTTCTTCGGCGACATCGTGCCTCGATCTATCCGTGTGGTGATCGATTGACTTCGCGGTGCACTCGATGTGGATGCGCCGCCTAACAATCGGGTGAGCCTGTCGCGGCGTGAAAATCACTCGTGAGATCCTGTTCCGCGTGACTCCGCGCAGGTTACCTAGTGACGGGACACTAGTTACGTCCGGAAATAACTGATTGACTTGGTTCAGCGGGCTGCGCGAACTCGAAGCCGGCGAAATGCTGGATCCGGACCGCGCTCGCCGGCCGGGCGGCGGTCGTAAGCCTGCTACGGAAAAGGATCCCAGGCTGCTCGCCGACCTGGACGCGTTGGTGGAGCCTACCGCGTCGGGAGATCCGGATTCGCCGCTGCGGTGGACGCTCAGGAGTGTGCGGAACGTGGCTGCGGCGCTGCGCTCCATGGCGCACGCGGTGAGCCACACCGGCCTTGACGCGGTGTACAGAAGTACATACATTTGCATATGGATTTCGAGTGGGATCCCAAGAAAGCGGCGACAGATCGTGCCAAGCATGACGTCGACTTCGCCGATGTCACAGGCGTCTTCTACGATCCTCGAGCAGTGACCCTTGCTGATGATTATCCAGACGAGGAACGTTACGCGACAATCGGGATCGATAACCTCGGAAGAATTATCGTAGTCGTGTATTGCTGGAGAGATAAATCGATTCGGATCATTTCAGCTCGGAAGGCTACGCGTGTTGAGCGAGAGATCTACGAGGAAGGCCAATGAGAAAAGAATACGATTTCAGTAAGGGAAAGCGGGGCGCTGTTCTCAAGCCGGCGACTGGGAAGACTCGAATCACGATTCGAATTGATGACGATGTGTTGGAGTGGTTTCGAAGCCAGGTTAATGATGCGGGCGGTGGGAATTACCAGACCTTAATGAATCAGGCCCTCCGCGAATACATGACGAATCAGCCGGAGTCATTGGAGAAGCTGCTTCGTCGCGTCGTGCGCGAAGAGCTTCGGCGTCCAAAGGCCAGCTAACATTCGGATGAAGCTGACCCGGTGCGAAAGTTCGTCGTGCAAATTTACCGCGTTGGCACCGGGCAGCTTATCGTAATCCTTATGCGGACAAGAGATGATATCCCATCTGCGCGCTCACCAGGCTCGCGGGCACCTGGTCCCGGCAAAGGCGCTGCTCCGCCTGGACGCCGAGTGGTCCGAGTCCGGCGATCTAATCGATGTCGATCCGGAGGTGTGAATGCGAGAATAGCGCGCCTCTGGTTGCCGATGCACCTGTCATTTTGTCCGCAAGATACTATCTTCGGAGTACACACTGTCACCGGCAGGGCCACGTGTTACGTCAGTACATTGATACCGCAATGCACCGCGCGAAGTACGAGATGCTTCCTGAAGATCGTACGTATTACGGGGAGATCCCGGATCTCGAGGGCGTATACGCCAATGCGGCCTCACTGGAGGATTGCCGAGCTGAACTCGAAGAGGTTCCAGAAGAATGGGTGCTGTTCCGCGTATCGCGCGGACTTGACCTACCTACCGTCGACGGAATTGAACTCAAGGTGCGTAAAGTCGGCTAATGCCGCGCGTCGGACCCATTAACCGCCGCGACCTCGTCCGCGCATTTCACAGACTCGGTTTTGAAGGACCGTATTCCGGTGGCAAGCATCAATTCATGCTTCGCGGCACCACGACTGTCCGCATTCCAAATCCGCATACCGGCGATATCGGCGTATAGATCCACTTATTCGCATCCTTCGTCAAGCCGGTGTCACGCGGGCGGAATGGCAAGGGATCGCCGACTGACCTGCGCTACCTGTTTGATTGCGCTAGCGGCACTCGAGGGACCGCGTAACACTCGGGTGAACCTGTCGCGGCGTGAGAATCACTCGTGAGATCCTGTTCCGCGTGACGCCGCGCAGGTTACGTTAGCCAGACAACTATTCGGTCATAAGGTCATCCATTTCGAGTATCTCGCTGTCTCATTCTCAGTCGTCTTATCATTCGCGGCAGTCAGGCTCCTGAGCGGTATTTCTGACGTATTCGCGGCGAACCGACGCTACTGGCCGCACTCCGGCTGGGTCGTGCATCAACTTGTCTTTGTCGCTTACGTTTGGTGGATCGTGTGGTCTTACCGTGACTGTCTCGTGGAATTTCTTGACGTTCCTGGCCGTCCTTTCCGGCGTGGCGCTTGTCTATTGCCAAGCAGCGACCCTATTGCCGACGTCGACGTCCTCGGTCCAATCGTGGCGTGATGCGGAGAATCGTGATGGAATCGCTGTGCCGCAGCGTTACGCCGTTGCCGCATCTCCGCTTCGTCAAGCGGTGGCGAGATGCGCGCGACCAACTGTAATTGACCGGTGAGCGTTGGAGCTTGGTCGTTTCTCTCATTGTCGGTGCCATTGTATTCCTGGGGCTTGTTGTTTGGATCCTTTAAACCGGTGTCGGCATCTGGGGATAGTTGGAACCGGCGTCGTGCAGCTGACCGACGGCATGCAATCGCGTCGCAGCCGTCCGGGGGGAAAAGACGGGTGGATTTACTTCACTTTGTGATGGCGACGAGTCAAATCAACGGGATATGTCAGCCCGCGCGGGTTGTAGTGGTGCGGAGACCGGCGTGATGTGGGCGAACATGCTGCGGGCGTTCCAGGTCGGGAAGGCTCGTACGAGCGAGCGGGGGCCCTCGAGTTGGATGCGGCCCTCGCGCGTGGCCTGGGCCCAGGTGAGCTGGCCGGCGTGCCATTTGACGAAGGCCTCCGCTTCCGCGGTGATGTGGAGGTCCTCGAGGCCGGGGTATGTCTTGCAGATCTCGGTGTCTCCGAGCTCGATCAGTAGCCAATAGCGCTCACGGCGCGGGCGGCCGATGAAGTCGAAGCGGATGACGAGGCGTCTGTCCGGCAGCCGGTCGCGGCGGAACGCGTTGCACATCGACCAGAGGGCCACAAAGGGGTCGAGGTGCTCCGGCGCGATCTCGAGCCAACGCGCACCCCACTAGCCGAGGGATTGGCAGACCGCGAACAGGTCGTGGCCCGCGGACGTGAGCTCGTAATGATGTCCGCGCCCATCGGGCTTGGGTGCCGACTGGACGACGCCGAGCCGTTCGAGCTGCTTGAGCCGCTGTGAGAGCAGGGTACGGGAAAGTCCGGGCGCACCCATAAGGATCTCGCTGAAGCTTCCGCAGCCAAGGTACAGGTTGCGGATGATCAGCGGTGTCCAGCGCTCGGCGAAGATCTCCGCGCCACGAGCGATCGGGCAGTACTGGCCGTACGTCCTCACGATTCCAGTATTGCGCGCCCGCCTTCGTTTGTGAAGTCCAGATTTTTGACTTTACAGCCGGACCGCGGTGGTGAAAGTGTGGTCGTCGGCCAAGGAGGATTCCATGACGACTACAACCATTGCAGAGGTCAAGGGGTTTCGAGGCCGGCTGATTAGCTCCGACGCCGTCGACTACGACAGCGCTCGTGCAGTCTGGAATGGTGCCATCGACCGGCGCCCGCGTGTGATCGCGCGCTGCAGCGGGCCCGCCGACGTGATCGCGGCCGTACGTTTCGCCCGCGACCACGATCTGGAGATCGCCATACGTGGCGGAGGCCACAATGTGGCGGGCACCGCGGTTTGCGACGACGGCATCGTCATCGACCTCTCGGCCATGCGCGCCGTGCGAGTCGATCGCGCCTGTTCTGGGCGTTGCGAGGGGGCGGCGGCAACTTCGGCGTGGTCACCTCGTTCGAGTTCCGTCTCATCCGCTCCTCGACCTGGTCGGCCCAAGCCGTACGCGGGATTCCAGGGTGCGCTCGACTCGACCGTCGTCCACGGCTGGAACTACTACTGGAAGTCCACTCACCTGCCCGAACTCCGCGACGACCTCATCGAGGTGATTGCCGAGCACGCGTTCTCCTGCTCGTCGCCCCGGTCGTACGTTGCGCTGTTCCATCTGAAGGGGGCGGTGAGCCGAGTGGCCGAGGGCGCGACGGCGTTCGGGAACCGGCAGGCGTCGCACGCGATCACGCTCGATGGTGTCTGGCGGCCCGGCGAGGACTTCGGCGATTCTTCGCCGCCCTCGGCAGATTCCAGGACGGCGTCTACGTCAATTTCCTCGGCGGCGACGAAGGCCCCGAGCGGGTCCGCGAGGCGTACGGAGACTCCGTCTACGACCGGCTCGTGGCTGTGAAGACGACGTACGATCCCGACAACGTCTTCCACCACAACCAGAACATCCACCCGCTATCATCGAAAGGGTAATGACCTCGTCTTCCTCCATGAGCGCCGCGCCCCGCCGGCCCGCGACAGGTCACCCGGTATTCCGCAACCCCGCGGCGATG
>JBQTJO010000400.1:0-4915 GCA_052387015.1 Gemmatimonadota bacterium | reverse complement strand
CCGCGTCGTATGTAGCTCGCGAGCAGCTCCGCCGGCTCGTTGTCCAGGAGCGGGTGCACCGACGCGAACGGTACGAAGAAATCCGGCAGCCGCTCGCAAAGCTCGAGCACCGTCTCGGTCCGCACGTTGCCGGAGGTCTCGGGACAATGCTCCGGCAGAACGACTGCGCGTTCGACGCCGTCGGCGCGCAGCAGATCCGCGAAATAGCGCGGATCGGCGAGACGATCGCCGTGCTCGCGTACAGCGGGTGAAATCTCCCGAATAAAACGGCGTGTGCCCGGATTGAGGTCCGCGGGCCGGTACGGGTGCGTGTGAAAGTCGATGGCGCGCATCAGCGCTTCAGCTTCTGATCCAGCGAGCGGAAGAATTTGCCGATACGTCGCGCGTTGGCGCCGAAGTCGAAACGGCCTTTGCGCGAGCGCGACTGCATGTCGGCGCGCGTCTGAGCATCATCATCGAGGCGTATCGTGATCACGACATCGTCCACGAAGCGAAGAAACAAGGTGCGCGCCTCGGCGTGAATGATGCCCTCGTAATCGTCGCTCTCGATGATGCGCCAGCGGCGCAAGCCGCCACCCGCCAGTGCGCGCGCTGCTTGCCAGACCTGCTCGAATGGAATCGCATACGTCCGGCCGCGCAGTCGCGGATCGATGTCATCGATCGAGGTCTGCGCGTGGTTGCGCGACAGCGCGCGTCCCAGTCGTCGCAGGAAAACGCTCAACGATCCTCGAGCAGATATTCAATGCTCACGGTCGCCTGAATCGTCAGATTGCCGGGCTCCACCGGGGTCGGCGCGGGCGCGCCCGCCATGTCCATGGCGAAGACTTCGCGCCGGAAGGCCGGCACCGGCGTGAAGTGCCCCGAGCTGATCGAGAGCGGCGGCCCGAGCCGTTGGCCGGCGGCGCTCGCGATCGCCTCCGCCTCCGTACGCGCGCGCTCGACCGCAATGCGCAGGGCTTCGAGCCGGGCCGACTGCGGGTCGCGCAGCTCGAACGACAGGTTCGCGATACGGTTGGCGCCCGCCCCGATCACCGCGTCGATCGCGGCACCCACGCGCTGAATGCTGTCCAGCTCGGCGCGCACCATGTTCACCGCGACATAGCCGGTAATGCGAGGCGTGAACTCGCCGCCACGCGGATCCGGCTGATTGTACTGCGGATGCAGCTCGTACGAGATGGTCGCGACCTTGGGCGGCACGATGCCGAGCCGGCGCAGTGCCGCATAAACCGCCTCCATCTTGCGGGCGTTCTGTTGCGCCGCCTCCTGTGCAGTATTCGCCCGGCTTTCGACCGCGACCATCAGCACGGCCCGGTCCGGCTGCCGTTGTACGATGCCGGTGCCAGTGACGCTCAATCTGCGTGGCGCGCGCCGCTCCGGCTGTTGTCCCGCCAGCTGGCCCGTGGCCACCAGCACCAGCGCGCCGGTAATCAGGTAACGTCTCATCGTGGCTCCTCCCAGTCTGACCATGGCTCGCCAACCTACCGTGGGCCGGAGGCGTCGCAAGTGTAAAGCCGCTGGCGCGAGGCTCAGGATTCGTTATTTTCGCCGCCGCTATTCACCGGGAGCACGTGCACGTGAAAGTCATTATTCCGCTGGCAGGCAAGGGGACGCGGCTGCGCCCGCACACCTACGTCACGCCCAAGCCGCTCATTCGAGTCGCGGGCAAGACGGTGATGAGCTACATCCTCGACGAGTTGAAGGATCTGGGCATCACCGAGATCGTCTTCATCACCGGCTATCTGAAGGAGAAAATCGAGGAATACGTTGCGCGCGATTATGCGGAGTTCAAAGCGCACTTCGTGGAGCAGCCGGTGCAGAACGGTACCGCGGGTGCCGTCCAGCTCGCGAAACCGTTCATCGACGAGGAATGCCTGATCATTTTCGTCGACACGTTGTTCGACGCCGACCTCAAGATCATTCGCAAGCTGCCGAAGGATGTGGCCGGCGTGCTGTGGGCCAAGGAGGTGGAGGACTACCAGCGGTTCGGCGTTCTGGTCGCGGATGAGGACGGATTCATGACCCGGATCGTAGAGAAGCCGCGCGACCCGATTTCGAAGCTCGCGAACATCGGCCTTTATTACATTCGCGATTGGCAGCTGCTGTTCGCCGGCATCGACAATACGATGGAAGGGCCGACCGGCAAGAGCGGCGAGTACTATCTTACGGATGCGTTCCAGTACATGATCGACCATGGCGCCCGCTTGAAGGTGATCGAGGTCGCGGGCTGGTACGATTGCGGGGAGCTGCAGACGCTGCTGGAGACCAACCACCACGTGCTCGCCCACGGTCGCGGGCGCAGGCCCGACGGCGGCACGAACGTGAAGGTGAACGATCCGGTGCGGGTGGCGGAAGGCGTGGCGCTGGAGGATTGCGAGATCGGCCCGAACGTGACGATCGAGTCCGGCACGGTGGTGCGAAAAGCCCAGCTTCGCGATGCGATCATCGGTGCGAACGTCACGATCGCGTCAGCGAATCTGCACGATTCAATGATCGGCGATCGCTCGGTCGTGCGCGGCGTCACCGGCAGCGTGAATATCGGGGAGGATTCCGCGATCAATTAACGAACACCGGACTGGATAATCGGATTAGAGAGTCGGACTGGAACACCGGACTGGAACACCGGACTGGAACACCGGACTGGAACACCGGACTGGAAAACCGGACCGGAAAACCGGACGAAACGGGTCGTGAAGCAAAATTTTCGCATCCGCAGTTCTAATCCGCAGTTCTAATCCGCAGTTCTAATCCGATTTTCTAATCCGCAGTTCTAATCCGCAGTTCTAATCCGCAGTTCTAATCCGATTTTCTAATCGAGCCCGGCGACCTCCAGCACAACCAGCAGTGCCCGCTCGATGCCTTCCGGTCCACCCTGATTGCTGTACCACTCATCGACCGTATGCGTGCCGCCGGATTCGCCGCCCGCCCCGAGAGCAATGGCTGGAATACCCAGGGCGATCGGGATGTTCGCATCGGTCGATGACGCGACCAGCTCCGGCGTCTCGCCGAATTCGCGGGTCGCGCTGCGCGCCGCCCGCACGATCGCGGAGTTGACCGAGGTCTCGCCCGAGGGACGGTCGCCGATGACGCGGATGTCGAGCTGCAAAGCAGCCGTGCCGCGCTTGCGACGGGCGTTGACCTGATCGATCGCCGCTTCAATGGTGCGCCGCACCCGCGCTTCCAGGTCGGCCAGCACGTTCGCGCCCTCGCTTCTGAGGTCGACCTCACACCAGGCTTCGGCCGGCACCGCGTTCACGCTGGTGCCGCCCGCCATGCGCCCGACCGTCACGACGGTGCGCGGCTGGCGCGCGACCTCGAGCTGATCGATGCCGCCGATCGCCAAGCCGAGCGCATGCACCGGATTCGCGATTCCCCAGTCCGCCCAGGAGTGACCGCCCGGTCCGCTCACCGTGATGCGAAGGCGTCGTGAACCGATCGCACGATAAACGATGCGGCGACGCCCCGTGCCGTCCAGGCCGATGAAGGCGGCCGCATTGCGGAACGGCGAGCCCGGTCTGAAAAGATGCTTCACGCCACGCAGGTCGCCGACCCCTTCCTCACCGACGCTGGCCACGAAGACCACTGGCTGACGCGTGCGCAGCTGCTGCTCCTGCAGCACGCGCGCGATGGTGATCAGTGCGGCCAGCCCACGCGAATTATCGGAGATGCCGGGCGCAAAAATGCGATCGCCCTCTCGCCTGACGACGATCTCGGTTTCCGCCGGGAAAACCGTATCGAGGTGTGCTGCCAGGACCACGACGGGCAGGTCCGGCGCGTCGGACGCGCTGGCAATGACATTGCCGACCTCATCGGTCGAGACGTGCAGCCCGATCGAGCGCAGCAGATTACCGACAAATGCGCCGCGCTCCTGTTCACCGAAAGGAGGCGCGGCGACCTGCACGATGGACAGCATGTCATCCAGTGTGGTTGGCTCGAGCGCCCGAATCAGACGCCGGGCCGCCGTCGCGCGTGGGTCGTTGGCGTCCATGCGTTGACAACGTAAACAGGCGTTGGTCATTTTGCGAAAACACCTGTCGAGAGGCTCATGAAGCAACCGGATCTGATCTACGACTGGAACCAGGCGGGCGACGCATTCGACTTCGGCCCACGCCGTGGCGTCGAGCTGGATGACGAAACGCTCCGCGATGGGCTGCAGTCGCCGTCGGTGCTCGATCCGCCGATCGCGGCCAAGATCGAGATTCTGAATCTCATGGTCGAGCTCGGCATTCACACCGCCAATATCGGCTTGCCTGGCGCCGGACCGCGGGCGGCCGGCGATGTGCGGGCGCTCGCGCTCGAGCTCGCGCGCAACCGGCTTCCGCTCGCCGCGAACTGCGCGGCCCGCACCCTGCGCGCCGATGTCGAGCCGATCGCCCGCATTGCCAGTGAAGCCGGCATTGCCATCGAGGCCTGCACGTTCATCGGCTCCTCGCCCATCCGTCAGTATGCGGAGGACTGGACCATCGGCCGGATGCTGCGCGTCAGCGAAGAGGCCGTGCGTTTCGCCGTGTCCGAAGGGCTGCCCGTCATGTACGTGACGGAAGACACGACGCGCGCGCGACCGGAGGTTCTGAAACAGCTCTATACGCTCGCGATCGAGTGCGGCGCATCACGCGTCTGCATTGCCGATACCGTCGGCCATGCGACGCCGCATGGCGTGCGCCAACTCGTGCGCTTCGTGCGCGAGCAGATCGTCGAGCCGACCGGCAAGAACGTAAAGATCGATTGGCACGGTCACCGCGACCGGGGTTTCGGCCTCGCGAATACGCTGGCCGCGAACGAAGCGGGCGTGGACCGCGTGCATGGCACCGCGCTCGGCATTGGCGAGCGCGTCGGCAACACGGAAATGGATCTGCTGCTCGTGAATCTCAAACTGCTCGGCCTGCATGACGCGGATCTGACCGCGCTGCCGCGCTAC
>JBQTJO010000399.1:0-2654 GCA_052387015.1 Gemmatimonadota bacterium | reverse complement strand
CCTTCAAGCACCATATTGGTCTCTACCCGCCGTTTCCGCTATTCACCCGGAGTTGATCATGGCGAAGAGACCGCAGACGATGAAGCGCGCCGCCCAGAAGCGGAAGGCAAGCCAGCGTGCAAAGGCTGCGCAGAAAGCGAAGAAGCGGGAAAAGAAAGCCGGCTCGAAAAAGGCCCGATAAGCCGCTTCAAAACCATGACCCAGCGCCGATACGACGACGACGAGATCGCGATCATCTTCGCGAACGCGACGCAGGCGACTGATGCGTTGCGGCCCCCGAGCGTCGGCGGCGGACTGACCCTCGCAGAGCTGCAGGAGATCGGGCGCGAGGTCGGGCTGTCCGCGGAAGTGGTGGCGCAGGCGGCTGCGCGGCTCGCCCAGCCGGCCGCGACGTCGTCGCGACTACCGGCCACGGTCACCCGGCGCTATTTCGGCCTGCCGATCGGTGTCGGACGGACGGTGCAGTTGCCGCAGAAGCTGAGCGATGCCGAGTGGGAGCTGCTCGTCACCGACTTGCGCACCACCTTCGACGCGACCGGACGGCTCGAACGACACGGCTCCTTCCGCCAATGGCGCAACGGCAACCTGCGCGCGCTGATCGAGCCGACCGAGACCGGCGAGCGCTTTCGCTTGGAGACGATCAAGGGCAGCGCGTTCAGCTGGATCTGGAGCGGACTGGCTGCTCTCGGTGGCGGTGCGGCCATGTTCCTGCTGGCCGCCGCCGACATCAGCAAGGATGTCGACGTCTTGCGCGGCTCGGTCCTTCTCACCGCCGCCGGACTCGGCATGTTCGCGTTTGCCGCGCTGCGGCTGCCGTCGTGGGCACGCCTGCGCCGGCAGCAGATCGACAACGTGATCGCGCGCCTCCTCGGCTGATGTCGATGTCGTCCAATTCGGTTCTCGCTGCGATCGGCAACACGCCGCTGGTCGAGCTGCAGCGGGTCGTCCATGCCCGCGATCTGAAAGAGGCGGCGGCTGGTCGAAACGCCGCACGCGCTCCGGCTCGAGTATGCACGCACTGCACGAGAGCGCGGTTCGGCGCGCGGTGGCGGATGCGGTACGGCGTGCCCGAGATATACGCACCGTGCAGGAGCTGCTCGGTCACAAGAGCGTGAACACGGCGATGCTGTATACGCACGCTGAACCGCGGCGGGCGGGGTGTGCGGAATCCGCTGGACCGACGTAGCGATGGCTGCTGCCATCGCAGTCCAGCCGGCCGCGCCAATCAGGCAATCGGCGCGACGGTCAGCCTGCTGCCGGGTTGCAGTGTTTGCTGGTGCCTCGGGCCCTCGGCGGTTGGTCTAACCTTCGGCTGTTGCAGAAACTGGGCGGGTGGTAGGTATCAGAGGACGCAGCGTACGTTTGCAATCGAGATAGGGCGGTCTCGCTATCTCGAGAACGCTAATATTGCGCTGCCAGCAGCAACCGCCTAAGACTCGTATCACTCTAAACGTTAGCTGGACTTCAGTTCGATCTTGCCTTTAGTAACGCGGCGCGTTATCATTAGTCGGTGATCAAGAGCTTTGCGGACCGCGACACCGAGCGTCTTTTCGCACGCCAGCCGGTTCGTCGCTTTCCCGCGTCGCTGCACCGCGCCATGCTCAAGAAGCTCGTCCTTGTTCATGGTGCCAGTTCGCTTGAAGACCTGAGAATCCCGCCGGGTAACCGGCTGGAAAAACTTCGTGGTGACCGGTCCGGGCAACACAGTATCCGCGTCAACGACCAGTGGCGAGTCTGTTTCCGGTGGTCTGAGGGCCACGCTCACGACGTAGAGATTGTCGATTACCATTGAGGTCGTTTATGACCAGTCGTAAGATCGCACCAATTCATCCAGGCGAGATCCTTCTTGAGGAGTTTCTCGAACCTTTCGAGCTCTCACAATACCGCCTCGCCCGTGATATCAGTGTGCCTCCCCGTCGCATCAACGAGATTGTTCATGGTACCCGATCGATTACCGCAGACACTGCCCTTCGACTCGCTCGGTATTTCGGTACGTCTGAGCAGTTCTGGTTGAATCTCCAGGCGCATTACGATCTCGGGGTGGAGCGAGACCGCTTAGGCGATCGCTTGAAGAAGGAAGTCGCTGTCTTCGAACGCGCCAGCTAAGCGAATGCAGTTGACGAGGCGCTCAACGTTACCGGTGCACGCCTATTGCGCGTGAGCGCCTCGCAACTGATCCTTGGTACGTTAGACACACGTCGACCGCCTTGGCTCACGCGATTTATAGCTGGGAGCTTCGCGCGATCTAGGCGGCTGTGTTCCGAATTCGTCACTGCGACCCTTCGCCCCGGAGGAATTTATGCACATGCTGCCGGAAGAAGCGATTCTCAGAAGGTCAGACGGAGACGCCCTGATCCTGACTACTCATCGCATTCGTCACCGAGCCAAAACATGGGGCGCTGATCAGGTCGTCAGCATCCTGTTCGACAGGGTAGCCTCAGCTGGGCTGGTGTATTCCAGTCACCCAATGCTTCTCGTGCTCGCCGCGCTTCTCGGACTGGCTGCGGTGTTTTCCGAGAGCATGCGCGCAGCTGGCTTCCTCGGCGCAATACTCCTTGCGATTATTTACCTGTCTACAAGACGTCATGTTCTTGAGATCGCGTCGGCTGGGCATCGCATTCGCGTCCGGATCTCAGGAATGAGCACTGAGGCGG
>JBQTJO010000398.1:0-13613 GCA_052387015.1 Gemmatimonadota bacterium | reverse complement strand
GTACAGGCGAATACCCGCTTTTACCAGAACAGACCTTCACCGTCGTGCCGCGGATGTGTTGCGCCGTAAAACTCGCCGTGTCGGCGAAGTGGCAGAACACTATTACAAAGCTCGTCAACGGACATTGGCCTTCAACTATTCTCTTATGGCCATTGCTGACGCGGATGCTCGTCATGCAGTCCAGGAGAGCATCTCGTTTCTCAAGCTGGCGGTAAAGGCGTCACGTAATCCACCGCTGACAATTCGACAAACGCTTGCGGAGCGACTGCTCCGCGAGCACCGCGTTTCTGAGAGCAGGCGCATTCTTGCGCCGATTCTTTCTAGCTCTCAAACACCGCAACCGGATCTTTTGCGTGCCCAAGTACTGGATCTTGAGGTAGCGTATCGTCTCGGAGAGCTAGATGGTCACGCATTACGGCAGAGGCTTGAAGAACGGAAGCAACAGATCGAAGACAACGACACAGCGTTACGGATCCAAACACTTCGTCTGCAGCTACGCTCTGCTTATCACGATGGCGATGCAAGAGGGCTCGGCACCTTAGTACAAGAATTGAGAGAATTTGCGGCCAAAGAGGACCGCCCCGAAGGAATCGAAGCGCTTGCATACGCTGCTCGAGTGCACAGCTTGGTTCATTCGTCGATCGAAGCAGAACAGTGGGCGCTTCCCGTATGGAGCGCTATCGATGCAATCGAGGACTACGATTTAAAGATCGCGCTGCGGTTGCTTATCAGCGCGATCTCGTATGAGGTGGGGAAACTAACGTTGGCGGAAGACTTACACCGCAAGCTCTTGGCGGAAATCGACGGTACTGGGGCAATTAGCCAGTACCCACTAGCGGCCATGCACACACACATGCTGCTGGTGGAACAGGGCAAATACGCCGAGGCGACAAGAAGAGCCGCGCAAATCCGACAAAAGGCCGCAGGAATTGAGGGGATTCACGTGATTGCTCCGCTTTCCGCAAATGAAGCAAGCATGTTCTATGAGCTTGGTGACTACGGTAAAGCCGAAGCTGCGGCAGCTGATGTTATGGACAGAACAACACGTACGCGAACCCGCGCCATCTGGATTGAATTAGGTGCAACTGGAATCCGTGGCCTCGTTGCGCTCGAAGGAGGCCAGCTGAGCCAAGCAAAGGAATACGCGGAGCACGGCAGATCAATTCTGGCGCAATTCGGTAAACGTGTAGCAGACATCTCACATCTCGAGATATTGATTTCTCGAATCGACACCCTGCTACACGGGCGGGAGAAGGCCGCTCAAAGACTCAGTGAGGCAGTAGCCGAGTATGCGCACCGCGATGTGGTCTGCCGACTCCGCATGCAGTATGAATTGGCTTGGCTCTTCAAGCAGTCGGACAGAGCCAAAGCCCGTGCATTGGCAAATCAAGTGTTTAATGAAGCGCGTAGCATCAACGCATCACCAATCGCCGAGCGCGCCGATTCCCTCCTCCATCGTCTTTGATCAAACTCCCCGCAACGCCGGACTCCTCGCCAGCCAGCCAACCACATCATCGTTTCTCAGGCTGCGGCCAGGCCAGTTCATCCGGCCGGCTTCGACTTCGCGCTGAATCCATTCCTCGATGACCCAGGCCAGCCCGAGATTCTCGCGCACCTCGGACGGGCGACAGCCGATCAACCGCTTCATTTGATTGCTCATCGTGAAGCCGTCCGGATAGCCAACCTGGATCGCGGCTTTGAAAATCGGCACCGTCTGCTTCTCCTGTATGAGGGCGCACACGTGCAGCAGACGCGCGAGCTGCAGCCAGTGCGACGGCACCGGCAGGCTTTCTGCCTCGAAGTAGCGCCCCAATGTGCGGCGCGAGGTGTACAGCTTGCGCGAGAGCTTCGTGATGCTCGAAATGGTTGGCGCCAGATCGAACATCTTGCGCACCAGGCCGCGGATGCGCTGATTGCGCAGAATGCCTTCGCGCGTGAAGTGAGCCACGCCATAGGCAGGCAGATCGCGTGGGGCGCTGGCCAATAACAGCCTGATCGCTTCCAGGCCGTTGACTCCGCTATTCGGCAGCACCCCACGCGGATGCAGTGCGCTCGCCTCTCTCAGGAGCGGAAGCGCTCGTTCGATCTCCACCGCCGGCGGAAGCAGGATCACCAGCGACACGCGCGCGGGGCGCGCCGCCAGCCAGTCGAATTCAGGTTGCTGCAACGCGGCATCGAGCACGCTCCAGACCACGGCCAGGCCGCGGTCGTGGCAGCTCGTCAGCTGGGCGATTTCGAGAAGTGCATCGTAGGGCGGGAGCAGCAGCGATACGCTGGGCAACGACATTTCGAAGCGATACATGGAGCCTCCTGGGGTTGGTCTCGGCTCCAACCTGCTCCGCGCCCATCAACAGCGCGTCAATTGCTTGCGGCGCCACGACTTACACCTCTGTGCCGCCGCGCGTCGCAAATCCTCCCGAAAGGACCGCCGCCACGCGCTTTGCTTGCATACAAATGCAGGCGGCGCGTAGCTTTGCTAATTCCCTGCACCACACTTTTCCCCGGGTGTGTCCATGCTTGTACGCAGCCGCATGACAGCCAACGTCCTGACCGTCACCCCGGCCACCACGCTGGGCGAGGCGCTGCGCATGGTGCGCGAGCACGGCATCCGCCACCTGCCCGTCCTGGATGGCGGCAAGCTGGCCGGCGTGGTGAGCGACCGCGACCTGCGCCTGGCGGCGCCGCCGGTCTGGGCCAGCGACACGGACTACACGGCGCTGCGCACGACCTTCGAGAACAAGACGATCTCGGACGTGATGACCACCGCGCACGAGCTGGTCTCGACCACCGAGATCACGCCCATCGAGGATGCCGCGCGCCAGATGTACGAGCACCGCATCGGCTGCCTGCCGGTCATGCGCGGCAGCGAGCTGGTCGGCATCCTGACCGAGACAGACGTGATGCGCTCGTTCGTCGAGCTGTTTGGCACAGACGCGGGCAGCAGCCGCATCGAGGTGCTGATCCCGAACCGGCCGGGCGAGCTGTCGCGCGTGGTGCGCGCGATCGGCATCGATTTCAAGATCAACATCAGCGGCCTGGTCATGCCGCCCATTGCGGCCGGCGACGACGCGCTCGTCATCGCCCACGTGCAGACCTCGGAGCCGGAGGAGCTGATCGAGCACCTGCGCAAGATCGGCTACAAGGTCGGCTCGCCCGCGCTCGACCTCGAGCCGGCGCACGCGCACAAGCGCGAGCCGCAGCGCATTCGCCACTGGGCCTCCGACGGTTTGTAATCCATGAAATGGCTCGGCTGGGCCATTGCCGGCGTCGCGCTGCTCGCGGTTGCGATCCTCGCCGCCGGCTACGCGCTGCCGCGCCAGCACGTCGCGCGCGTGCGCGCGCACTACCACCAGCCGCCTGAAGCTCTCTTCGATGCGATCATCGATATCGAGAACGGCGCGGCCTGGCGCAGCGGGCTGGACAGCGTGCGCGTCGTCACGCGCGACCCGCTGACCTGGCGCGAGAGCGCGGCATGGGGCGCGCTGACCTTCGTCATGGACGATGCGGTGCGGCCGTCACGTGTGGTCACGCGCATTGCCGATACGGGCGAGGGATTCGGCGGCACGTGGAGGTACGAGATCGCGCCGGAGGCGGCGGGCAGCGTCGTCGTCATCACGGAGCACGGCGAGGTCGACAATCCGCTGTATCGCTTCATGTCGAAATTCGTGTTCGGCCACCATACAGCGCTCGAGACGTACGCGGCCGACCTGGGCAGGAAGTTCGGCGAGAACGTACCGGTGGAACGGGTGAAACCGTTTCGGTAAACTGCTGGAGGCCGCTTGCTCGGCAGCATTCGCAACCTCGACTACGTTGTGCTTCTGTGCTGCGACTTGCAGGCCACGAGGCGCTTCTACCATGACGTAATGGGCTTCCGGATCTATCGGGATTGGGGCGACTGGGTCGAGTTTCGAGTCGGCGCAACCCTTCTCGCGCTGCGTCCGCGTGGCCGCCCGTACGACGGGCCGCCCTGTCCCGAAATGGCGGGTGTCCAACTCGCCTTCCGTGTCGCCCCTGACCAGGTGCTGCCCTGTTACGAGGAGCTTGCGGCGAAGGGCGTGGAGATGCTGGAAGGGGTCGAGGATCGCGCCTCCGGCCATCGGACCATCTTCTTTCGCGATCCCGAAGGCAACGTTCTCGAGATCTACGCCGAATTGGCCGCGCCGGACTTCCCCCGCACGCCGGAGGAGGGTGTGAGGTCCGCCACGGCACCGAGGGGAAAACCATGACTGGTGGATTCCGGGGTATTGCCGAGCTCGTTCTCATGGTGGGAAACGTGAAAGCCGCGGCGGCGTTCTACCAGGACGTGGTCGGGCTCGAACCGGAGATGGAGGTCACCGAGGAGTGGGCGTGGTTTCGCATGGGACCTGCGGAGGCGCCGCAGCGGCTGGCGGTGCACGCTGGCTCGCTCTTCTTCGAAGAGCACTCGCCCAATCCGCCGGAAAGGCGCTGGGGGCAGGTGCATTACGCGTTGCACATTGCGCGCGACCGGCTGGAGGAAGCGGTCGCGCGGGTGCGGAGCCATGGCGTAGAGCTCTATGGGCCGGTCCGCCTCCGCTGGATGGAGGCGGATGCCTACTACCTTTACGATCCCGACGGCAATCTGCTGGAGTTGTGGTCGCCGGATCCGGCGTCGTGAACGAAAGCGGTTCGAGTAATCACATGACAGCTGCCCGGTAAAGAAGACTAACCCGCGGCCGGCTTGCGCGCGAAGAGCGCGTTGACGGTCTCGATCAGCGCGTCCGGCGTGAAGGGCTTCTCCAGGAAAGCGTGCTCCGGCGGCAGTGCCAGGTCCTCGGAGGAATAGCCGGAAATCAGCATTGTCTTGATCTGCGGCACCATCTCGCGAGCCGCCGCGAGCAGCTCCGCGCCGGTCATGCCGGGCAGCAGCATGTCGGTGATCACCATGTCCGGCGCGGGATCGGCGCTCAGCAGCTCGATCGCCTCCGCGGCGTCGCGCGCGGCGATCACGGTGAAGCCGGCACGCTCGAGCGTGCGCTGCAGCAGCCGCCTGACCGCCGCATCATCCTCCACGACCAGTATGCGCGCGAAGATCTCGCGGCCGGCGACTTCGGGCACGGCCGGATCGTCCGGCGCGGCGCGCTGCGCGTCACCCGGCTCGGGCAGGTAGATGCTGAACTCGGTGCCCTCGCCGAGCCGCGTGTCGACCGTGAGGAAGCCGTGGTTCTGCACGACGATGCCGTATACGGTGGACAGGCCGAGGCCGGTGCCCTTGCCGGGCTCCTTGGTAGTGAAGAACGGCTCGAAGATGCGGGCGACCGTCTCCGGACGCATGCCGTGGCCGGTGTCGCGCACGCGCACGACGATGTACGGTCCGCCCGCGGCCGTGTCCTCGCCGTACAGAACGCCTTCGGGCCGCACTTCGACACGCTCGGTGCGGACCAGGATGGTGCCGCCGCCGGGCATCGCATCGCGCGCGTTCACGACCAGGTTCATGACGACCTGCTCGAGCTGGCCGCGGTCGGCGAAGATCGGGCCGGCGTCCGCGCTCAACTCGAGCTGCAGCGCGTACGTCTCGCCGATCACGCGGCCGAGCAGATTGCGCAGATTGGTGATCAGCTCGTTGATGCCGACCAGGTCCGGATGCGTGACCTGCTTGCGGCTGAACGCGAGCAGCTGGCGCGTGAAGCCGGCCGCGCGATCGGCGGCGTTCAGGATCTCCTGGATGTCCTCGTAGTGCGCGCTGTCTTTCGGCAGGCCGCCGAGCGCGAGCGAGGCGTAGCCCTGGATCGCGGTGAGAATGTTGTTGAAGTCGTGAGCCACGCCGCCCGCCAGCTGACCGACCGCCTCCATCTTCTGCGCCTGCCGGAACTGCTCCTCGAGCGCGCGCTGCTCGGTGACATCGGTGACGATCGCGACCGTGCCGGACACGTTGCCGGCGCGGTCCGCCAGCGGCGATGCGGACACGATCACGCGAATGGGTGAGCCATCCTTGCGCGCGCGCTCGACCTCGTTGCGGTCGGCGCCGATCGGGAAGGGCGGCTGGTGGCCGATGATCTCGTCGGCGCGCCAGCCGAAGACGCGCTCCGCCGCCGGATTCCAGGCGGTCACGCGCTCCTCGAGATCGATGGTCACGATCGGCAGCGGCGATGCGCCGAAGACGGCGGCCAGCGCGGCCTCGCTCTCGCGCAGCCGTTCTTCGGCCAGGCGGCGCTCCGCACGGCTCTGCGCTTCGCGCAATTCCCGCTCGAGCGCGGGGATGAAGCGCCGCAGATTGCGTTTCGAGAGGAAGTCATTGGCGCCCGCCTTCAGCGCGGCCACCGCGGTCTCCTCGCCGACCGTGCCCGAGATCATGATGAAGGGAATGTCGAGCCCGCTCTCCTTCAGCACGTCGAGCGCGGCGGGGCCCGAGAAGCGCGGCATTGAGAAGTCGGAGATGATGATATCCCACTCCGCTTCGGCCAGTGCGGTCCGCAGGTCCTCCGCCGTCTCGACGCGGGCGGCGTGCACGTCGAAGTCCGCGGCGCGCAGCTCGCGCCGGACGAGCAGCACATCGTCCTCGCGGTCCTCGACGAACAGCGCACGCAGCCGCTTCACGCCAGGCTCCGCCCGGGTGTCTGATTGAGCACCAGCCAGTACATGCCAAGCTGCCGGACGGCCTCCGTGAACTGGCGGAAGTCCACCGGCTTCCGGATGTAGCTGTTGGCGCCGAGGCTGTAGCTCTCCACCAGGTCGCGCTCTTCATTCGACGACGTGAGGATGACCACCGGCAGGAAGCGAGTATGCGGCGCGGCGCGGATGCGGCGCAGCACTTCGAGGCCGGCGACCTTCGGCAGCTTCAGATCGAGCAGCACGACTTGCGGCAGCTCGGCGGCCGGACGCGTGTCATCGCCGAACAGATAGGCGATCGCCTCGACACCATCGCGCGCGACGTCGACCCGATTCGCGATCTTGTTCTGACTCAGTGCCCGCAGCGCGAGCTTCTCGTCATCCGGATTGTCTTCAACCAGAAGAATCGTGTGCATCCGAACGTTCGCCTCCATCGATGCTGAAGAAGAAAGTGGCGCCTTTGTGCTCGGCGGCCTCGGCGCGGACGCCGCCGCCATGGCGTGCAATGACGCGCTGCACGGTGGCGAGGCCAATGCCGGTGCCCGTGAACTGGTCGATGGGGTGCAGGCGCTGGAAGGGGGTGAAGAGCTTGCCGGCGTATCGCATGTCGAAGCCGACGCCGTTGTCCCGGACGAAGATCTCGCCATTGGTCGAGCCGACCTCGATGCGCGCGGGCGCGGAGCCGGCCGAGAATTTCCACGCATTCGAGAGCAGGTTCTGAAGCGCGATGCGCAGTAGCCCGCGGTCGGCGCGCAGGTGCAGGCCGTCCTGGATCGAGATCTCGGCCGCGCGCCGCGGCTCGCTCTGGCGCAGCTCGTCGATCAGCTCGCGCGCCAATGCGCTGACGTCGACAGCTTCGCGCTCGATCGGCTCGAGCGTCACCTTCGACAGCGTCAGCAGATCGTCGATCAGATGACCCATGCGCTGCGCGCCGTTGCGCACGCGCACGAGGTAGTCCTTGCCGGTTTCGTCGAGTGAGTCCCCGTAGTCTTCGAGCAGCGCCTGGCTGAAGCCGTCCATGCTGCGCAGCGGGCTGCGCAGGTCGTGCGAGACCGAGTAGCTGAAGGAACGCAGCTCGCGATTGGCGGCTTCCAGCTCGGCGGTGCGCTGCCGCACGCGATCCTCGAGCTGCGCGTTGATGCGGCGGACTTCCGTGAAGCGGCGCGCGACCAGCCACGCGAGCCCGGCGCCGATCAGAATCACTGCGATCGCGACGGGTGTCGTCTTGCCGACGAACGTCAGCGCGCGCGCGCGGGCGGCGGCGACCGGCGTCTCGGCCACAATGATCCAGGGTGTGTTCGGAATCCTGCCGCTGCGTGCGAGGTAACTGCTGTCGGCGCGGCGGTGAAGGATGGCGCCATGCTCGAGGCTCTCCACCGCCGGCGGCGCCGCCGGCGCGCCGTCGATGTGCAGCCACGTGGCATCGTCCGCGTTGGTGAAAAAGACGAGCGCATCGCCCATCAGCTGCTCGAGCGCGCGCGAGCCGCTGGAATTGGCATTGCCCAGGCGCCGCAGCTGCGCCAGGAAGCCGATGCCGCTCGCGCCGGCATCGACGGTCGCGGCCGACCAGTAGTACGCGATACCATTCTCGAGGAAGAACGGTGAGCGCTGCATCTGTCCGGGTTGTTCGGCCGCAGCGCGCAGCGTGCGGCCCAGCTGGTCCAGCGCGGCGGCGGCCGCAGGATTGCCCGATTGCGCGAGGACGTTTGTCTCAGCATCGAGCAGGAGGATGGCAGACGAGTCGGAGCTGATGCGCAAGCGCGCAAAGACGCTGTCGAGATTGGCTCGCCGCTCACCGGCGAGCGCGGATTGCACGGCCCGCGATTTCGCCAGCTCCGCGAACAGCTCGGAGCGTTGCTGGTTCTGCATCGTGACCAGCTGGACCAGCTCGGCGCCGACCCGCTCGACGCGCTGGCGCGCGGCTTCGAGCGCGCCTTGCTCGACCGCGCGATAGGCGGCGAAGACGTAGAAGCCGACCAGCAGCGCGAGCAGCAGTGTGAACGTGGCGGGCAGTTTCCACTCGATGGAGCGCGCGCGCCACCAATGCGCCAGGCGCATAGTTCTGGCCATTTTAGGATTGAACGCTACAGGTGGGGTCTGGCGATGGTAAGAGACCCGCAACAGCCTGTCAAGGAAGAACGAGCTCGTTCAGCTCGGTCTCGAAGCGCTCGAGGAAGCGCCGAAATCGAAGTAGGCAAAGCCGAAAGTCTCGTTCTCGCGCAGCACGGTCGAGCCGCCGTGGATCGTGTCGTGCGCCCACACGCCGTCCGGGCGCAGCCGCAGCCTGAACTCCGGTTGCTGGTTCGCGGCGCGCAGCGAGAGGTACAGGCTGGCGAGAAAGAAGGAGGGCGCGTCCGGCTCGCGCGTGCGCCGGTAGAGTTGCGTCACCCGCACGTCCGCGCAGACGTTGAAGAAGGGACTCTCGTAGCCGCGGAAGAACTCGTACTGGCTGCGCCGCGGCCAGCTCTCCAGGTTCACGTACGCACCGCTCATAACCAAAATAATTGGTCATGGCCGACCGGATTACAACGGAGCGCCTCGAGCTGATCCCCGCGACCGCGCCGCTGCTGCATGCGGAGCTGCTCGGTCGTGCCGCCTTCGAGGCCGCGATCGGCCTCGAGGTGCCGGCCAACTGGCCGCCCGAGCTGTACGATGAGGACGCGATCCACTGGATTCTGCGCGCGCTCGCCGCCGTCCCCGAGATGGCGGACTGGCCGATGTATTACAGTACACTGCGAAGGCTGGATGGCGGCGTCGTCATTGGCACGGTCGGCTGCAAGGGGCCGCCGGATGAGAGCGGCACGGTCGAAGTCGGCTACGGTCTGCTCGAGCAGTTTCGCGGGCAGGGCTACGCGACCGAAGCGACGCGCGCGCTGATCGAGCGCGCTTTCCGCGATGCGCGCGTGACGCGCGTCGTCGCGGAGACATATCCGCACCTCAGCGCGTCGATTGCGGTGATGGAACGCTGCGGGCTCAGCTTCCTGGGCGAGGGAAGTGAGCCCGGTGTGATCCGGTATCAGTTGGTTCGGTTGTAGCGGTAATTATCCCCGTCGCACCGGCTTTTTGAGCTCGGCAATTGCTATACTCCCCCACCAATGGCCATTATATTGTCCCCGGTAACAGCATTGTATTTTCCCCGCTGCCTCCTATACTCGGCATTTTGCGGCTAGCGAGGTGCTACTGGATGTGGATGCCAATGCGCGTCAGGCCATCGCCGTGGACCCGTCTCTTGTCCTCGCAGTCGAGACGCCCCGCCTTATAGACGAGTGGCAGATCGAGCCGGCGATCTGGAATCATATCAGGCGAACGGTCGACGATCGAGGGAAGCCGGGACAATTCATTCTGACTGGTTCCGCAATACCAGCCGATGACGTCACGCGGCATACGGGGGCAGCCCCGATCACGCGGCTCCTCATGCGGCCTATGAGCCTGTATGAAACAGGCCACTCCACGGCGGCCGTATCGCTTCAGACCCTTCTTCAGGGAATTCCACCGCGGACGCCCGACCCCGGTCTGCCGATCACGGAACTAGCCGAACGCCTTGCGATTGGCGGGTGGCCAGGTCACCGGCACCTCACGACCCGGCAAGCCCTGCAATGGGTCCGGGATTATCTCGAAGAGATCCGGCGCGTTGATATCGGCCGGATCGATGATACCAGAAGGGACCCGATCAAGGTTGGAAGGACGTTGCGCTCGCTAGCACGAAACGTGGCTACGGCTGTCACAGTTACGACACTGGCCGCAGACGCAGGTGGTGCTGGCGGCGGCCTCAAGGACGATACCGTTCGGGATTACCTCCAGGCGCTCGAGCGGCTAATGATCGTGGAGAACCAGCCGGCATGGGCGCCGCACCTGCGTTCCAAATCCATCTTGCGGACTGCGCCCATGCGCCACTTTGTGGATCCGTCGCTGGCCGTGGCTGCATTGCGTGCGACACCGGCCCGTCTGCTGGCGGATTTGAATCTGTTCGGGCTGATGTACGAATCCATGGTCGTGCGAGACCTTCGCATCTATGCGCAGGCGGCGGATGCGGCGGTCTATCACTACCGCGATAACACCGGCCTCGAAGTGGACGCCATCATCGAGGCGACGGCAGGCGCCTGGGCGGCTTTCGAAATAAAGCTTGGGGCCGGGCATGTGGAGGAGGCCGCCGCAAATCTGCTGAAGTTCGCCGAACGTGTCGACACATCGAAGTGCGGGAAGCCGGCTGTTCTGGCCGTCATCACCGGGACGGGCTACGGCTATGTTCGAGGCGATGGTGTTGCAGTCATTCCGGTTGGTGCTCTGGCACCCTAGTGTCCGGTAAAACCGGATTCGAAAGCCGGATTCGAAAGCCGGATTAGAAAATCGGATCAGAAAATCGGATTGGAAAACCGGACCAGAAGCCGCAGGGTTCTAGTCCGAAGTTCGAGTCCGGAGTTCTAATCCGAAGTTCTAATCCGAGGTTCTAAGCTCCGGGCTATTCTCCCTCGGCGGGCAGAATCCACAGCTTCTCTTTGGCCGACGCGTTGGCGCCGGTCGCGAGATTCGTGACCGTCACGGTCAGCTCGACCTGGCCGTTCTCGATCTGCGGCGCCAGCGTGCGCACCTCCTGCACCAGCCCCGCCTGTGTCGCCTCGCCCTCGAACGAGAGCGTGACCGATGTGTTGCCCTTGAACAGCCGCACGACCGGATTCGATTCCTTCACATCGAACTTCAGCGTAGTTCGATATTTGCCCGCCGCCGGCAGATTATAGATCTCGTAGAAGAGACGAAACGGCTGGTTCTGCCGGAACTGGCGCGGCGGCACCAGGTCGAGCCGCGCCTTGCCGCGCACGAACGGGCCGTCCTCATCGAGCGCGAACAGCAGGCCGCTGACCATCAGCTCGGGGCCCGAGTAGTCGGGCACGCGCAGCTCGCCGCCCGCGGTCGTGCCGGTCGCCGAGTCGGTCGAGGCGGTGAAGCGCACGTATGCGTTGTAGTCCGGGCGCGTGCAGAGCACGCCGGTCGAGCGCAGATACTGGCCGGCCGCGCTGCCCTTCATCACGACCGTGTCCACGCTCTGGGTTTCCCACGTGAAGGTGTCCGCGACCGCGACGCTCAGGCGATACGCGTTGCTCGGCGCCGCGACCGAGTAGACGACATCGGTGCAGCCGTTGCCGCGGAAGGTCGCGAAATCGTGGAACAGCGTGAGCGGCCGGTCGAAGCGCGGGTACGCGGCGTCGGCTTCGAACGCGGAGAAGATCGTCTCGCGATTGCGCTCGGTGATGCGATCGTTCTGCCTCTCGATGTCCTCCACGCGCTCGGCGATGCGGCGCGCGATGGCACGGCGGCCGGCCGGATCGCTTGTGACCTGCGCCATGTTCTCGTAGTTGTTGATCGTCTCCATGCGCGCGAGGATGAACGCGTAGCGGCCGTCGAAACGCGCCAGGTCTGCAAGCAGCGTGCTGACCGCGTAGTCGTAGTCATCGATACTGCCGCGCCCGAATGCGCGCAGGAGGTCCGATTCAAGGCGGCCGCCGAAGAAGAAGTAGGTGCGGTAGCGGCCGTCGGCATTGCGGTAGGCCCAGATCTCCTGGCCGGCCGGCGAGCCGTCGATCGGCTCCACGTAATCGCGCGACTTGATGCGCTCGGCCGGCTCGCCGTAGCGAACGTAGATGAGACCGCGATCGTCCAGCTCGCGCTCGCTGCCGCGCCGCTCCTTGCCGAAGACGGTGAGCGGCATGTGCTCGCCCTGCTTCAGGTCGAGCCGGTAGCGTGCGCGCGCGGCGGAGAGACGGCGGTAATGCTCGGCAATGCGATCAGGGATCGAGATGCCACCGCGCACCGCGCGCTTGCGCCAGAACTGCTGGAGCGCGGCCGCGCGCTTCTCGAGCGTACCGTCCGTGAGCGCGATCGCTTCCTGCCGGTCAGCAACGACCAGCACATCCCCGATGTAGGCGTCCGCCGCCGCTTCGTCCCAGATCTCCAGTCCGTTCTGGTAGGCCTCGAACGCTGCGGCGACTTCGCCGCGCTCGTACAGCACGGCGGCGCGCCGCACGTAATCGACGGCGCTGACGGCCGGGCGGGCGAGCACAGCCGGCGTCGTGTCGCGCGGCGTCGCCCTGGCGGGCAGAATCGCGTGCGCGCGCGCCAGTGCCTTGCGGTCTTTCGTGCGCTCGGCGACCTGCGCCAGCAGCACGGCGGCTTCGATGTACTTCGGATGCAGAGCGAGCGCCTTCTCCAGCTCGCGCTTCGCCACATAAATCGCTTCGCCGTCCGCCACGCCCATCTGCCGCACGACCGTCATCGTCTTCTTCGCGTTGACGAGCGTGAGCGCCAGGCCGTAGTGCGCGACCGGATCATCGGGCGTCTCGCGAATCGCTTCCGCGAACGCGCGCGCCGCTTCCGACGCATCCTCCAGATTGGTGGTCGCGCGGTACTGCTCGAGCGCGGCGAAGCCGCGCAGCACGGTCGCGGATGTGTCGGCGGTCTGTGCAGGCAGAATGGCCGCGCGCGCGAGCAGCACGAGCAGGCTCAGGAAGATGGCGCGTTCAATTCTCTTCATTCGGTAAGATCCGGATACTCTCGCTCTTGCTGGTGCTGGCGCCCGCGGCGCTGACGGTAACGGTGACGAGCACCCGTCCTGGCTCGACCTCCGGCACCAGCGTGCGCAGCTCCTGGACGACGTCGCCCGGCGCTGCCTCGCTCTCGAAGCTCACGCGCGTCTTCCGTTTGCCCTTGAACAGCCGCGCAAAGGGATTGGGCTCTTCCGTCGTGAACGTGATCTCGGTCGTGTACCTGCCGCCGGCGGGCAGGTTGTACAGCTCGTAGAACACGCGGAACGGCTGATTCTGCCGGAACTGGCGCGGCGGCACCAGCGCGAGCCGCGCCCTGCCACGGACGAACGGTCCAGCTTCCGGCGCCGCGAACAGCAGGTCGCTCATCATGAATCCGCGGCCGGCATAGTCCGGAATCGAGATCGCGCCGCCCGCGGTCGCCCCGAGCTGCTCGCTCGCTGCAATAGTGAAACGAACGTAGGCGTTCGGGTTCGGCCGAACACAGAACGAGCCGGTCGACCGCAGGTA